>NZ_JBARMD010000020.1:0-3919 GCF_049802275.1 Occallatibacter sp.
GAATTTGAGGAACCAAACACAGCGATCAGATGCAAGACCATTCTGACCACTGATAACTGACAACTGAATTCACGAGGGGGATTGGATGGCAAACGACAAGCTGATTGACATTGAAGACCTGACCAAAGTCTTCTACACCGATGAAGTGGAGACGCACGCGCTCTCCGGTATTCACCTCACCATTTCGCGTGGCGAGTACGTGGCCATGTCCGGCCCCTCGGGCTGCGGCAAGTCCACGCTGCTGTCTATCCTGGGGCTGCTCGATACACCCACGGGCGGCAAGTACCTGCTCAACAACAAGCCAGTTGAGAACCTGAGCTTCGGCGAGCGCTCGCGCATTCGCAATCAGGAGATCGGCTTCATCTTCCAGAGTTTTAACCTGATCGGCGATCTCACCGTGGAAGAGAATGTTGAGCTTCCGTTGACCTATCGCGCCGGCATGCCTTCGGCTGAGCGCAAGAAGCGCGTAAAGGAAGCCCTGGAGCGCGTGAACATGGCGCACCGAATGCGGCACTATCCCGCACAGCTTTCTGGCGGTCAACAGCAACGCGTCGCCGTGGCCCGCGCACTTGCTGGATCTCCATCGATCCTACTGGCCGATGAGCCTACCGGAAACCTCGACTCGAAGAACGGCGAGGCCGTAATGCATCTGCTCGCCGACCTGCACCGCGAAGGCTCCACCATCTGCATGGTGACGCACGATCCACGTTTCGCCAAGCACGCCGAGCGCGAAGTGCATCTCTTCGACGGCAAAGTTGTCTCGGAAGACGAGCTGAAGAAGCTAACGGAAGAAGTGGAGGCGTAAAGTGTTCGGCCAGGACTTGCGTTATGCGGTACGCCAGCTGCGCATGTCGCCTGGCTTTACGCTTACAGCCGTGCTCACGCTGGCATTGGGCATCGGCGCATTGACCACAGTCGCGACGTGGACCAATGCGGTTCTGTTCAATCCCTGGCCACAGGTGCGAGATGCGCGCTCATTGCGTTTTGTCTCCGCCACTGTGCTCGGCGGCGATGGCTACTCCGTCCGCTACGAGCAATACAAATACTTGCGCCAGCAGGCCCGCTCATTCAGCGATGCGGCGGCATTCGATCTCGCTACGCTCAATCTCGCATTGCCCAATACGCAGCCGCAGGCGATCCCCGCCGGGACCGTCTCATCCAATTACTTTCAACTGCTCGGAGTCAAGCCGGAAGTCGGCACTTTCTTCCAGCCCGATGCCGACGATCACGCCTTTGGTTCAACGGACGCGATCGTCCTGTCTGATGGCTTGTGGCGCGACCGATTCAACGCCGACCCCTCCATTATCGGTCGCACCGTCAACATCAATCGCCATGTCTTCACCGTCATCGGCGTAGCCCCTCGCGATTTTGCCGGCATCTTTGGCGGCGTTGCAGAGGCAGCATGGGTTCCGCTCTCTGCTTTGCGTGACCTCTCCGCCGATGCTCCCCCTGATCCGCTGCTCCATGCTGGATTGCAGGTCGTTGTTCGACAGCGTCCTGGCATTGTGGACGCCACCGCCAAGGCTGAACTTCACACCCTGGCCCGGTCTTTTGCGCTCGCGCAGAAGAACGATCAATTAAACAGCTGGGATCTGAACCTCTATGACTCATCGAACATGCAGAAGGGATTCTTCGGCGTCATTGGAGAAATGCTTCCCGTGCTGCTTGGCGCTTCATGCCTGTTGATGCTTCTAGTCTGCATCAACATCGCATCTCTGCTCGGTCAACATGCCGCGCGCCGGCGCCGCGAAATTGCCATCCGCACTGCTCTCGGCGCCAGGCCCTCACGCATTGCTGCGCAGGTCTTTATCGAGACCGGGTTGCTCGCGCTCGCAGGTGCGCTCGCCGGCTGGGCGGCCAGCGTAGGAATCTCTCGTGCTATTTACGTCCTGATGCCCGACTTCGGTTTCCCACTCGCCTTTAATCTGCAAAGCGACTGGCGCATCACGGTCTTCGTCGCTGCCATTGCCATCGTGGTCACCCTGGTTTGCGGCATGTACCCCATTCGCCAGTCGCTGCGAGTTTCCCAGCGCGAAGCTCTGCACGAGGGCAGTGCGGCCGTTGCCGGTTCAACCCGCAAGAGAATCGGCCAGCGCATCCTGCTTGGCGTTCAACTTGGGATCTGCTTTATCGTGCTCGCGTGCTGCGGGCTATTGACCCGAACCTCGCTCAACATCTTTAATCGCCCTGTCGGATTCGATCGCGCCAACACTCTCACCGCCGTCATTGACCTTTCCAGGGCCGGCTACAACGACGACCGTGGGCGCATCTTTCTCACCGATGCGCTCGATCGGCTGCGCAACGCGCCGGGCGTTGCCTCTGCTACAGTGACCTCCCACCTGCCCATGGGCGATTGGGGATCAGGCAACACGCGCGATTTCAGCATTCCCGGTCACGTCCCCGCAAAAGGGGAAGACAAATCTGTAGTGACGGACTTCGACGGACCCGACTTCTTCCGCACGACAGGTATTCAGATCCAGCAGGGCCGCGATTTCACGACCTCCGATAACGACGCCGCTCCCAGGGTTGCAGTTATCAATGAGTCCATGGCCCACCGTTATTGGCCGAATGGAAATGCACTCGGCGGCAGCATCGTTGTAGACAAGGTCCAGCGCCAGATCATCGGCATCGTCCACGACTACGCGTACCATAGTCCCGATAACACAGATCCCAATCCCGTTGTCTTCCTGCCCCTTCTGCAAGGCAAATCAGGATACGGCTACGCGATTATTGCCGTTCATTCTCGCACCAGCGCGGACGCAGTCGCGGCACAACTGCGCAAAGCCATCGCTGGCCTTGATTCAGCCCTCCCGCTTGAGAACGTTCGCACGCTCGAAGATGTGACCGGCCAGCAATATCAAATGTCGCGCATCCCCGCGGAATTGCTTGGCGTTTACGCCATCTGCAGTGTGCTAGTCGCGATGATGGGACTCTACGCAGTCATGGCTTACTCCGTGATTGAACGCAACCGCGAGTTCGCTCTGCGTATGGCGCTCGGTTCGTCGCGCGGCGGTATTTTTCGCCTGGTACTGCAGGGAAGCACAGCCGTTATTGTCGTCGGGCTCGTTGCCGGAGGTCTCGGCTCCATTGCCGCTGTGCGATTGCTGCGCTCGATGCTGTTCAACGTCGCGCCCTTTGATCCCATCAGCTTCCTCGGCGCGGCCGTTGCGTTGGCGCTCACGGTTATTGTTGCCGGATTTATACCGGCGAGACGCGCCGCGAGCATTCAGCCGATGCAGGCGCTCAGGAACGAATAGACAAGGCACGATCCAGACCCTCAAACCCTTCGGAGCTGAATCGCGATGACGCAGGCACTGAACAACACGCTGCAAGACCTTCGCTATGCGCTGCGCCAGCTGCGCAAATCGCCGGGATTCGCGCTTACCGCAATCATTACGCTCGCCCTTGGCATCGGAGCCAACACCGCCATCTTCACGCTGGTGCAGGGAATCCTGCTGCGCAGCCTTCCGGTCAGCGACCCCAAGCAACTCTACCGCATCGGTGACACCGACAACTGCTGCGTCAACGGCGGTTTTGTCGGAGAGAACGGCGACTTCGATATCTTCTCCTACGATCTCTATCAGCATCTGAAGAGCTCCGCCCCCGAGTTCGAATCACTGGCCGCGATGCAGGCAGGCCAGTGGCAATGGAGCGTGCGGCGCGGCAATGCGCTGCCGAGAGAATTGCATGGAGAGTTTGTCACCGGAAACTACTTCTCGACCCTGGGAGTTGGTTCGTACGCAGGCAGGGTCTTGAGCGACTCCGACGATCAACCGACATCTTCGCCGGTAATCGTGCTCAGTTTCCGCTCGTGGCAGAGCGAGTTTGGCGCCGATCCAAGCATCGTCGGCCAAACCGTGTCGATCCAGGCACACCCCTTTACGATCGTGGGAATTGCTCCGCCGTCTTTCTTCGGCGA
>NZ_JBARMD010000021.1:0-12908 GCF_049802275.1 Occallatibacter sp.
AGGCGCTGGAAGACGTCGATGCGGCTCTAAACTATGTGCGCGCGCAGACCGGCAGAAAGTCGGGAGTTATCGGCTATTGTCTCGGCGGCCTGCTTGCTTGGCTGAGCGCAACACGGCTTCACCCCGACGCTGCAGTCGGCTACTACGCCGGACGCATCGGCAATTTTGCCGATGAGAATCCCTCAGCACCGGTCCAGCTTCACTTCGGCAAGCTCGACAACCACATCCCCGCCGAGCAAGTGGAGAAGGTCCACGCAGCCCATCCCGAGGTTGAGATTCACTGGTACGAAAACGCTGGCCACGGATTCAATTGCGACATGCGCGCCAGCTTCAACGCCGAGGCCTCTGCTCTAGCCCGCACTCGCGCTCTCGCATTCCTGAAGAAGCATCTGACCTAGGCCGGCCTCGCGGCACGAGAACGAATTCAGGCCACCTCATTCTCCAGAGTGCCGATAGGCTCAATCGTGATGCGAATGCGGTCGCTGCTCGCAAGTGTGAAGGTACTCGGCGGCACAATCCCCGTCCCCGTCATCAGGAACACGCCCGTCGGAAAGGCGTTATCCCGCAGCAGATACTCGACCAGCGTCTTGGGATCGCGCTTCAACTCCGTCAACTCCACCGAGCCGGTAAACTCCACTCGATCATGGCGCAGAATCTCAATCGCGATTTCTGTCGAGGGTGCCAGCGGACTCGCGCTGATCAGGATTCCCGGCCCCAGCGCACAGCTCCCGTTGTACACCTTGGCCTGCGGCAGATAGAGCGGGTTCTCGCCTTCGATGTCGCGCGAACTCATGTCGTTGCCGATCGTGTAGCCCACGATGCGACCTGCCGGGCTCACCACCAGCGTCAACTCCGGCTCTGGAACCGACCAGTGAGCATCGCCGCGAATACGAACCTTGCCGCCTGTGCCCACTGTACGACTTGCCGTCGACTTGAAGAAAAGCTCTGGCCGTTCCGCCGAATAAACGCGATCGTAGAAATTGCCGCCGCCAGCATCTTTTGACTCCTCCATGCGAGCACCGCGGCTGCGATAGTAGGTCACACCCGCCGCCCACACTTCCTGCCCAAAGATTGGCGCAAGCACTTCGCCCTCGCGAAATCCCGCCAGCGGTCGCGCACGCCCCACAAACCCCGCTAGAAATTCCGGCAGATCATCGCGCGAAAGCAGTTCATCCCAGCCGTGGTCCGCAACCAGGTAATGTTGCTCATCCTGTTCGACAAAGATCCCGCCCGTAGTGCGAAAGAGCTTCACGTCTCCCCCTCGTTCGTTTCCATCCTACACGTCACGCTTTGGACAAAAACGTCATGCTTAGAACTAAACGGAATCTGGGTGGGAAACCACGAAAGTTCGCAGCAGAGACGTTATGTGCCGATGCGTGGGAAGGAACTACTCCCGCCACGCATCCAGCTTACCCGCCCTGATCGCACCTGAAAGTGCGTCGATGTCCGGCGATAGCACGCGGTCCCGTTCCAGTCGTGGAATCACCCAGCGCACGACTCCATGTGCCGCCTCGATTTTCGTGCTCGATTTAAGCGGCCGACGAAACTCCAGTGCCTGCGCTGCGCACATCAGCTCGATCGCCAGGATCCGCTCCGTGTGCTCCACAATCTGCCGGAGCTTGATTGCCCCGGTCATCCCCATCGAGACGTGATCCTCTTTGCCCCCATCCGTTGGAATGCTGCCTGTAGATGATGGATGGGAAAGCACCTGGCACTCGTTGATCAACGCTGCCGCAACAATCTGCGCAATCATGAATCCCGACGAGAGTCCCGGGTCATTCGAGAGAAACGCCGGCAACCCTTCGTTGATATCGGGATTCAGCAACCGGTCGACACGCCGCTCCGTGATTCCGGCCAAATCCGTCATCGCCAAGGCAGCATAGTCAAACGCATACGAAAGCGGCGCGCCATGAAAATTGCCGCCGGAGATCACAGCCCCGCCACCGGATACGTCAGGAAACACCAGCGGATTGTCCGTTGCCGAACCAGCCTCCGTCTCCAGCACGCCGGCAACATGCCCCAGCACGCCGCGAACAGCGCCGTGCACCTGCGGCATGCAGCGCAGGCAGTATGCATCCTGCACCCGCGTATCATGCTCGCGATGCGATTCGCGAATCTCCGAGCCCTCCAGCAGTTCTCTTAGATGATCCGCTGCTTTAATCTGTCCCGCATGCGGCCTTGCCTGATGGATGCGTTCATCGAACGCCGCCGGCGTTCCCTTTAGCGCCTCGAGCGACATCGCTCCCGAGAGATCGCAAAGCTCCACTACTCGCAGCGCCCGCGACGTTGCCAACGCCCCCACCGCGGTCATGGCCTGCGTTCCATTTAATAGCGCCAGTCCCTCTTTCGCAGTAAGCTGCAGTGGTTTGAGTCCGGCACGGCGGAGAGCCTCCGCACCCGAGATCCTCTCCCCGCGATAGAAGGCTTCTCCCTCTCCCACAACCACCAGAGCGAGATGCGCCAGTGGCGCCAGATCGCCGCTTGCCCCCACCGATCCCTTCTCTGGAATCACTGGGTGCACGCCGGCATTCAGCAAATCGACCAGCAACTCCAGCAGTTCCGTGCGCACACCGCTGAACCCCTTCGCCAGAACGTTGGCGCGCAAAAGCAGCATGGCCCGCGACTCCGCTTCGGCGAGCGGTTCGCCCACTCCGCCTGCGTGGCTGCGCACAAGGTTGATCTGCAACTCTGCAAGCTTGTCGCCGGGGATCCGTACATCTGCCAGCTTGCCGAACCCGGTGTTCACGCCGTACACAGTCTCTCCGGCAGCGAGAATGTTCTCAATCAGAACCCGACTTTCTTTTACCCGCCTGAGCGCATCTCCAGCCACTTCCACGCGGCATCCTGCCAGCGCAACGGCTTCGATCTCGGGCAGCGTCAGGGCTTGTCCATTCAGAATCAGCTTGTCCATACCTGCGATGTTAGGTGGCTAACCCTTCAAGCGAAAGTAAGATTCATCCCCGCAGAATCCGAATATCAGGCCAATCCGCTATGATGATTGACTATGGCCATGGATTCCACGGCACTACTCGATATACACGGGCGAAAGCTACTACACGAACTTCAGGCAAACGCTCGACTCAGTCTAGCCGAGCTTGGCCGACGCGTCGGCCTCTCGCCCACCGCCACCGGTGAGCGTCTTAAACAGATGGAGGAGACCGGCATCCTCCGCGGATACACCCTCGAAATCGACCGCGAAGCCCTCGGTCTTGAGGTCCTCGCATTCATCCGCATGAGTTGTGGAGGGCAGAATTATTACCGCCTGCTCGAATTCATCCAGACACTCGAAGAGGTTCGCGAGTGTCACCACCTTACCGGCGGCGACGACTTCCTGCTCAAAATCACCACCACAAATCTCGCCGATCTTGAGGCCTTGATTGAGGCTCTACTTCCGTACGGCAATCCCGTCACAAGCCTTGTCCTGTCGTCTCCGGTCGAGCACCGCAAATACGCAGTCCTGGGCAAGCTCACCTCGGTGAGCAAGAAGCGAACGCGCCGCCGCTAGAGTGAACTCTAAAGTGCAGACAGCAACGCTCACGCTCTAGAATCAATCTGGCTTGGATCGGCGCTGAAAAACGCGCTCAAGTTTCCGTCGTCATCGAAAATGAGGATCACA
This sequence comes from Occallatibacter sp., assembly GCF_049802275.1. Classification (NCBI taxonomy): domain Bacteria; kingdom Pseudomonadati; phylum Acidobacteriota; class Terriglobia; order Terriglobales; family Acidobacteriaceae; genus Occallatibacter; species Occallatibacter sp. The sequence goes on from NZ_JBARMD010000021.1 coordinate 3,617, forward strand.
TGCAACTCACTCGCAGAGACTTTTCCCGCCTTGGCGCTTTGGGCATCGCAGCGCACCTGGCCCCCGGAGCACTTCGCGCCCAGTCAAATCAGAATGCGCAAGCAGGCCAAAAGAAGATCGGCTACGCAGTCATCGGACTCGGCCGCATCGCTGGCCACTTCATGCCGGGAACGCGAAACACTACCAACTCGCAGATCACCGCGCTCGTCAGCGGCCATCGCGACAAGGCCGACCGCATCGCGGCCGAATACAACATTCCCGCCTCTTCGATCTATAGCTACGAGAACTTCGACGAGATCGCGAAGAATCCTGCGGTCGATGCCGTCTATGTTGCGTTGCCCAACTCTATGCACGCGGAGTACACCATTCGCGCCGCCAAGGCCGGCAAGCACGTGCTCTGCGAAAAGCCGATGGCCACCAGCGTTGCCGACTGCGAGAAAATGATCGCCGCCTGCAAGGCTGCAAACGTCAAGCTGATGATCGCCTACCGCTGCCATTACGAGCCCACAAATCTTCGCGCCGTAAAGCTCATTCGCGACGGTGCGCTCGGCCAGGTGCAGGCGATCCAGAGCGCATTCGGCTTCAACATCTCTCCTGGTGAATGGCGCCTCAATAAGCAGTTAGCCGGCGGCGGTCCACTCTATGACGTCGGCATCTACTCGCTGAATGCGTGTCGCTATCTCACCGGCGAAGAACCGGACCAAATCTCCGCCTATGCATCCGTTATCGATCACGACGGTAGATTCAACGAAGTCGAAGAAAATGTCGCGTGGACTATGCGCTTCCCTTCCGGCATCGTTGCGAGTTGCACCACAACCTACGGCGCAAACATGGATGGATACTTCAAAGTTTACGGATCAAAGGGATGGTTGCAGGTAGACAATGCGTTCGTTTACCAGGGGCTGCATCTTCGCGCCGAATACTCCGGAACAAAACTGGATGAGCCCAACCCCGCGCGCGACCCCTCGCAGTTCCAGGCAGAGGCTGAACATTTCTCCCATTGCATTCAAACCGGTCAACAGCCGCAATCGCCGGGCGAAGAGGGTTTGCGCGATATGCAATACATCGCTGAGATCTATCGTTCAGCCGGAATCAACACTTAAGCAGTTCCGTTTTCTTGCGCCGCATCTTGTTTCGCGTCGGTCAGTCCGAGAATTTTCCGATTCTTCTCTGCGTCTGCTCCCGATCCGGCAAAATCGTCAAAAGCCTTGTCGGTCACTCGAATGATCCATTCCTTGATCAGCGCCGCACCCTCGACGGCTCCAGCCCTCGGATGCTTGATACAGCACTCCCACTCCAGCACCGCCCAGCCCGGATAATCGTATTGCGCCATCTTGCTGAAGATCGCCTTGAAATCGATCTGCCCATCGCCTAGCGAACGGAAGCGTCCCGCGCGATCAATCCAATCCTGGTACCCGCCATACACGCCAGACCGTCCATTCGGCCGGAACTCCGCGTCCTTCACATGAAAGGCGCGCACCCGATCGTGGTAGAAATCCAGGAACTCCAGATAATCCAGTTGCTGCAGAATCATGTGGCTCGGGTCGTAGAGGATATTCGCGCGCTTGTGATCGTTTACCGCTTTCAGGAATCGCTCGAAGGTTACGCCGTCATGCAGGTCCTCTCCCGGATGCAACTCGTAGCAAACGTCCACGCCAGCTTCATCGAATAGATTCAGGATCGGAGTCCAACGTCGTCCAAGTTCCTCAAACGCCGCTTCGATCATTCCAGCCGGCCTCTGCGGCCATGGATAAAAATACGGCCACGCCAGCGCGCCTGAGAACGTTGCGTGAGCAGTAAGTCCGAGCCTGCTGCTTGCCATCGCCGCCCACTCCAGTTGCTGCACGGCCCACGCCTGTTGCTCCTGCGGCCTGCCCGCCAGTTCTGATGGAGCAAAACCGTCGAGCAGCACATTGTACGCTGGGTTCGAAGCAACCAACTGACCCTGCAAATGGGTCGATAGCTCAGTAAGCTTCAATCCGGCGGCGTCCAGAATTCCGAGGATTTCCTCGCAATAGTCGCGGCTCTCCGCGGCAAGCTTCAGGTTGAAAAGACGCCGGTCCCAAGAGGGAATCTGTACCCCAACGAAGCCCAACTGCGCTGCCCAGTGCGCCATACCTTCCAGCGAATTAAAAGGCGCCTGATCATCGACAAACTGCGCCAGAAAAATGCCCGGCCCTTTGATCGTCTTCATCGCGTGCTCCAAGAACTAATTCTCATTGTTCAAAATTCAACCCAGCTCTCGCCCTTGCTGCTCTCGATAGCTCGATCGATAAATCGCATGCCGCGCAGGCCGGCTTCGATCCCCGGCAGCGTCGGCGGAATCTCACTGGTTCGACTCTTCTGCCACGCAATCAGCACATCGGCAAACTCCCGATAGAGCACGGCAAAAGCTTCAAGATAGCCCTCCGGATGTCCTCCCGGCAGTCTTGTCACCGCGCGCGCATCGGCGCTCAAGTAGCCGCCGGCCGCGTGTCGAATCTCCTCAGGCCCATCGAGCCATTTCACCCGCAGCCGGTTTGGGTGCTCCTGCCGCCAATCGAGCGATCCTTTTTCACCATACACGCGCAGGCGCAACCCGTTTCCCTCCCCCGCCGCAATCTGCGAAGTCATCAGTACGCCCTGCGCATCGTTATCCATGCGCAGCAGCGCTGTGCAGTCGTCATCAAGCTTGCGCCCAGGCACCACTGAAAGCAGCGAGGCATTCAGGCCCACAACCTTCAGCCCCGTCACATACTCAGCGAGATGAAACGCATGCACCCCGATGTCGCCGATGCATCCACCCTGTCCGCTCTGCGCGGGATCGGATCGCCACGCTGCCTGCTTCTGCCCCGTCGTCTCGATCGGCTTCGTCAGCCAGCCCTGTAGATACTCGACAGCAATCTTGCGAATTTTACCTAATTGTCCGTCTGCACACATCGCCCGCGCTTCGCGGACCAGCGCGTATCCGGCATACGTGTGGGTGAGTCCATACGGCAATCCGCTCTTTCGAACCGCCTTCTCCAGTTCAACCGCTTCTTCGTAGGTCGCCGTCGCCGGCTTGTCACTCATCACCGGGAAGCCGGCGGCCAGAGATGCCAGAGCGACCGGCAAGTGCAGGTGATTCGGCGTAACGATGGCGACGAAGTCGATGGGATCCTGCCGTTTTTGCTCCGCCTCCAGCATCGATTTGTAATCCGCATAAGCCCGATCGGGCTCGATCTTGTAAGCCGCTCCAGCCGATCTTGACCGTTCTGCCGATTGTGAAAACGCACCAGCAACCAGTTCGATCTTGCCGTCGAGTTCGGCGGCAATGCGGTGCACCGGCCCGATAAATGCGCCCGGACCACCGCCTACCATTCCCATACGCAGTTTTCGCTGCCTGATCATCTCTGCCTTCTTTGCAATCGCCTGTTAAAAGAGTCTCATCCCCCAGGAACAATGCGTCAATACGCGGGCGTCCTGTCTCCATATCGAACGGGCACTACAAATGCAGCAACCCCCACCTGATTCATGCCCAATGCGTGACCATAGTCACGGATGATCGGCAATCATCGTTTTATCCGGTTTCAATTGCTCGGCAGTTCGGCCCGCTTCAGTCCGGGCGCCAATGTGCGCAGCAAGGCCAGCGCAATCAGGTAGGCGCAGCCCGAGTAAATAAACAGGGGAACGAAGCCGGATTGCGTGTGCATCTCGTGCGCCCGTTGCAGAACGTCTCCCGCTATCGGCTGGAAGATTGCACCTCCAAGCGCGCCTGCCACCTGCCCGAAACTCACCACCGTCCCTACGTGCTCCGACGGAAACATGTCCGACGCCGTCGTGAAGATATTCGCGGACCAGCCCTGATGTGCCGCCGCTGCCAGTGAAAGCAGCCCAACTGCGATCCACTCGGAACTGAGGCTACCCACCATCACAACCGGTAAAACGCAGCATGCACAAGTGAGCATCGCCGCAAGCCGCGCCGCCTTCAGCGTCATACCCAATCGAAGATAACCCTTCGGCAGCCATCCGCCGTAGACGCTGCCAATCGTCGACACCACATACACCGTAACCAGCGGAGGCCCCATATGGGTCAGGTCGAGCCCAAATCGCGAGTGAAAATACTGCGGCAGCCAAAACAAAAAGAACCACCACACCGGATCCGTGAGGAACTTTCCGATCATGAATCCCCACGCCTGCCGATAGCGAAGCAGTCCCCACCACGGTAAAACGTCTGCCGATGGGGCCACCACCACCTGACCCCGCGTCCAGTCCATCGTCTCCTGCGGTTTGCGGTAGCGAATCGACCACCACACGATCCAGATGACAGAAAATATTCCGGTCACCAGAAACGCGGAACGCCAGCCAAAGTGAATAGCCACCCATGGCACCACCAGGGGCGCGACAATGGCACCAACGCCCGCACCCGAATTGAAAATCCCAGTGGCAAGCGCCCGCTCTTTGGGCGGAAACCACTCAGCGGTAGCTTTGATTGCCGCCGGAAAATTCCCGCTCTCCCCCAGGCCCAGAAAGAATCGCGCGATCCCAAAGCCCATCACCGAGCGCACCAGCGCGTGCGCCATTGCCGCCAGGCTCCACAGCCCGGTCACCAGCGGATATCCCCTGCGGCAGCCGAGCCTGTCCACCAGTCGGCCGGCGAACACGACTCCCAGCGCATACGCCACCTGGAATCCCGCAAGGATGTATCCATACTCCCGGTCGGTGACATTGATCGTCGTTTCTACCGAGGGCCAGGCTGAAAACAGCGGCTGCAAGTGAATTGTCTGGCCATGCAGAATCGGCTTCAAAATCGACAGCACCTGCCGATCGACATAGTTGATCGTCGTCGCCACAAACAGCATGGCGCAGACCGTCCACCGGCCTCGCAGCGGTGGTGGTTCGCCCAGGCCGTCTGTTGCTTCCGATCTCATGTCCATTGGCTTCGTCGGGTTCGCCATTGTCCTACCAGTCTGTCAACGTGCCATCGAGTTTGCGATTTACCGGCAGATACGCTCGTTGATACGGATACTTCGCCGCAAGCTTCTCGTTCAGATCCACGCCTAATCCCGGTCGATCGCCCGGATACATCATGCCGTCCTTGAACGCGTAAGCGTGGGGGAACACCGCGTCGGTCTCGTCCGTGTGCGGCATGTGCTCCTGAATTCCGAAATTGTGAATCGCAGTATCGAGATGCAACGCCGCCGCCATCGTCACCGGAGACAAATCCGTCGCTCCATGAAATCCCGTGCGCACGTGATACATCGCCGCAAAGTCTGCCGCCTTCTTCAGGTGCGTGATGCCGCCACCATGAACGATTGTCATGCGCAGATAGTCGATCCACTGGTTGCGAATCAGATCATGCGCATCCCACACCGAATTGAAGACCTCGCCAACAGCGATCGGGGTCGTGGTGTGCTCCCTGATAACCTTAAAGCCTTCCTGCAACTCTGCTGCCGTAGGATCCTCTATCCAAAAGAGATGAAATGGCTCCAATTCTTTACCCAGGCGGCCGGCCTCGATCGGTGTCAGTCGATGGTGGCAGTCGTGCAGCAGGTGCAATTCCTCGCCGAACTCCTCCCGCACCCGCGCGAACAAATTCGGCACGTGACGCAGGTAGAGTTCGCTCGACCACGCATATTCATGCGGCAATCCGCGCTCTGCCGGCTCATAACGTCCCGGCCCCTTAGCCACGCCGTATGTGCTCGAGAGCCCCGGGATTCCGCTCTGCACGCGGATCGCCTTGTACCCCAGTTCCTTGTGCTTCGCCACATCCTCAAGTGCCGCATCCACATCCGCGCCATTCGCGTGCGCATACACCATCACGCCTTCGCGGCTCTTTCCACCGAGCAGGTTGTACAGGGGCGTGTTCAGCGCCTTCCCCTTGATGTCCCACAGCGCCACGTCCACCGCTGCAATTGCGGTCATCGTTACCGGCCCACGACGCCAATACGGCCCGCGGTAGAGATACTGCCAGATATCCTCGGTCTGAAACGGATTGCGCCCAACGATGCATGGAATCACATGGTCGGTGAGGTAGGACGCAACCGCCAACTCACGCCCATTCAGCGTGCCGTCTCCCAGCCCGTATATTCCTTCGTCCGTCTCAATCCTCAGCGTGACAAAATTCCGCCCCGGCGAAGTGATGTTGACGTATGCATTCGTAATCTTCATCGTTCGTTCGTCTCATCGCAACGTCCGCTGTTCGCTCGTTTCTTACTGATCCCTGAACACTGACCCCGGATCCTTTTCTTCACTGATTGACTCCGCTGGCCAGAAACCCGCCATCCACTGCGACAATCTCGCCAGTCACATACGAAGAAGCCTCGGACGCCAGAAAGATCGCAGCACCCGCCAGTTCGCTTGCCTTCCCAAACCGCCCCATCGGCACGCGCATATGCAACTCCTCACCCCGTGGAGTTCCGGTAATCAGCTTTGCGTTTAAGTCCGTCGGAAACATCCCTGGAGCAATCGCATTTACATTCACGCCCGTCTTAGCCAATTCAACCGCCAGCACCTTCGTCAGCGATCCAACGGCCGCCTTGGAAGCCGAATAGGCCGCCACCTGATAGAACCCGACAAACGTGGTCAGCGACGCGATGTTGACGATGCGCCCATAGCCAGCCTTCACCATCGTCTTTCCGAAGATCTGGCAAGCCCGCAGTGTTCCCGTCAGGTTCGTCTCGATCACGCGGGACCAGTCCGCCTCAGCGGTCTCGAGCGTGGGAGCCTTGTACGTGACGCCCGCCGCATTCACAAGGATATCGACTTTGCCAAATTCCTTGATCACCGCATCATGCAACGATTCCAGAGAAGCCCGGTTCAGCACGTCACTCGTAACCCGCAGCGAACGACGGCCCAATGCCTCAATCTCTTTCGCAGCCTTCTCCACTTGATCAGCACGACGCGAACTCGGCACAACATCGGCTCCGGCCTCGGCCAGTCCCACGGCGATTGCATGGCCTATACCGGTTGTTCCCCCTGTGACTACCGCAACTCTGCCACTCAAATCAAAGAGACCCTTACTCATTCAATTCCTCGCCTAACTCTAAGATCTGCAGGCGTTCATCATTGCCTGCGCAGATTTCAGCCGTTTTACTAACCAACAAAATCTATCACGCGCCATCCTAGGCCATCCCGGTCACGACGAAGCAGCGTCTCCTCCAGCGGTACCCATTGTCTCCCTGCCCATCGAGATGCGTTACAGTTTCATTGGATCGAATATGGAACCCATACTGATTCCGGATACGAATCGCCGCTGGGACTGCCTCAGCCTCGGCGAAGTCATGCTTCGTCTTGACCCTGGCGAAGGCCGCGTTCACACCGCGCGACAATTCACTGTTTGGGAAGGCGGCGGCGAGTACAACGTGGCCCGGGGACTCCGCCGCTGTTTCGGACTTCGCACCGCCATCGCAACAGCACTCGCCGACAACGCGGTTGGCCGACTCGTCGAAGACTGCATCCTGCAAGGCGGGGTCGACTCCTCACTCCTCCGCTGGATTCCGTTCGATGGCGTAGGACGCACTGCACGCAACGGCCTCAATTTCACCGAGCGCGGATTTGGCTCGCGTGCCGCAGCCGGCTGCAACGACCGTGGACACACGGCCATCAGCCAGGTCAAACCCGGCGACTTCGACTGGGAGTCCATCTTTGGTCCGAGTAACGGCACCCGCTGGCTGCACACTGGCGGCATCTTCGCGGCGCTCTCCGCCTCCACAGCCGACGTGGCCGCAGAAGCCATGGATGCGGCCCGGCGCAACGGAACGCCTGTCTCGTACGACCTGAATTACCGCGACTCCCTCTGGCGCTCCATTGGCGGAAAAGCCAAGGCGCAGGAAGTGAACCGCACCCTCGTCCGCAAAGTCGACTTGCTGCTGGGGAACGAAGAAGACTTCTCCGCCATGCTCGGCGTCGAGATCAAAGGTGTCAGCGAGGACTTCGACGAATTGCCCATCGCCGCATATGAAGCGATGCTCCGCGAGGTCGCCGCCGCATATCCGAATCTGAAACTCATCGCCAGCACTCTGCGCACCGCGCGCACTGCCAGCCGCAACGCATGGGGAGCCATTGCGCTCTACCAGGACGAGATCGTCCACGTGCCGCAGCAGGAGATCGACATTCTCGACCGCGTCGGAGGCGGCGACAGCTTCGCCTCGGGCCTCATCTACGGAATGCTTGCCGGCAAGCCATTCGAATGGGCCGTCCGCTGCGGCGTAGCACACGGCGCGTTGGCTATGACCACCGCCGGCGACACCAGCATGGCCACACTAGCCGAAGTTGAACGCGCAATGAAAGGCGGCAGCGCCCGCATCGCGCGTTAACACGAACTTGGGTGCCCCATTCATGACGCGCTTTTTGCGCCATGAGTGGGATAGCACGAACTTGGGTGACCCAGAGCCTGCCCTGAGCGAGCCCCAGGGTCTGGCTTTTGAGACCTGGGATTGGAAGTCAAAAGATCAGGAACAAAGATATGCCAGAAACCACCGCAGAAATCATCGAACGCGTCGGCCTCATCCCGGTTCTGCGCGCAAAGAATCCGAAGCAGGCTCACGCCGTTGTCCAGGCCATGATCGCCGGCGGCGTCACCGTAGTCGAAGTCACCATGACTGTCCCAGGCGCCATTGATTTGCTCAAGGAACTCAAGCAGAAATATGGTTCTCAACTGCTGCTTGGTTCCGGCACAGTAACGACGGCTTCTGAAGCCCAGGCCACCATCAATGCAGGCGCCGAATTTGTTGTCAGCCCCAGCCTGCACCCCGAAGTCATCAACACGACGAAAACCAACGGCAAACTCTCCATCCCCGGCGCGCTCACGCCCACTGAAATCATCACAGCCTGGCGGGCAGGTGCGGACTACGTGAAGATTTTCCCCTGCTCAGCGATGGGCGGTGCCAGCTATCTAAAGTCGGTGCTGGCGCCATTCCCTTTACTCAAGCTGATCCCCACCGGCGGCGTTACGCTGGAAACTGCAGCCAGCTTCATCCAGGCCGGCGCGCGCGCATTGGGAGTGGGGAGCGATCTCGTGAACCTCGCGGCCATCGATGCCGGGCATCCTGAGACCATCACCGAGACCGCCCGCGCCTACCTCAAGGTCCTGGCCGACCTCCGCGAAAATTCCAAATCTAAACAGTAGAAATCTGTCGGGTGGCAGAGGCTGTCCCGGCAGTCCCAAGTTACTGGGACCTCAGGTGCCCCATGTCTCGATTTTGAGACATGGGAAACCACGAACCTTCCCCGGCCCTGCGAAACGACGCGCCGCAATCCGCCGTTCGGTCCTTAACGCCCCGCGATTTTCGCCGCCTCGCGCAAATCTTTCACCAGCATCCGCATTTGCTCG
>NZ_JBARMD010000022.1:0-15812 GCF_049802275.1 Occallatibacter sp.
TCTAGCCTTTGACGCGCTCCCTGCCGGAAGATTGCACCAATCTTGCAATTTGCTTGGGTAGACCGCGTCGCGCTGGCGGAACTCCGGCAAATGCGTGGACTGCGGTACTCTAAACGCGGGTTGTTCCTAAAGCGCCCGCCTATTCACGCAGGAGCAACGCAACCCTCATAAGCTTTTGAAATACCAGTCCCCTGCCGTTCCTTTCGGCAGACCCCAGGCGGAGAGGCACGTATGCAACCAGCCGGCATCCCTAACGCAGCGCAGACCCCTGCTCCGGCGACCGCGAGCGGCCCGAATGGCGAATCCACGGTTCGCCCCGGCGAGGCGATCATTCGCGCCGAAAAAATCGAGAAGTACTACGCCCAGCCCAGCCAGAACCGCATCCAGGTCATTTCGCCAACCGACCTGAGTATTGTTCCCGGAGAAATTGTCGCCTTGCTCGGCCCCTCGGGCTCCGGCAAATCCACGATGCTGCGGATGCTTTCCGGGCTTTCACGGCCGTCCGCTGGCCAGGTTTACTGGCACGAAAAGCCAATCGCCGATACCGAGATCAACGTCTCCATCGTGTTCCAGAGTTTTGCCCTGTTTCCGTGGCTAACGGTTCTTGAGAACGTGGAGGCTCCGCTCCAGGCGCGGGGCGTCGAGCCCGAGGAGCGCCGCACCCGCAGCATGCGCATGCTCGATACAGTCGGCCTCGATGGCTTTGAGTCAGCGTATCCGAAGGAACTCTCCGGCGGCATGAAACAGCGCGTCGGCTTTGCCCGTGCCCTGGTCGTGGAGCCGGAGGTCCTGTTCATGGACGAACCCTTCTCCGCGCTCGACGTTCTTACCGCGGAGAACCTGCGCAGCGAGCTCCTCGAGCTATGGGCGAAGAAGACGATGCCCACGCGGTGCGTCTTTATCGTCACTCACAATATCGAGGAAGCCGTTTTGCTCGCCGACAGGATCATTGTGCTGGGACGCAACCCGGGCCATATTCGCACCGATTTCCGCGTGCAGATTCCGCAGCCGCGCGACCGGAAATCCCAGCCCTTCACGCAACTGGTCGATTACATCTACAAGGTGCTCACGCGGCCAGACGTCACGCCCGCCGAGGCGCCCGAGCATCAGCATCCCAGCCGGGTGGTACGCGATCAGCGGCAGATGAAATATCAGATGCTGCCCCATGCCCGACCGGGCGGCATAGCCGGACTGCTGGAACTGCTCCTCGATAAAGGCGGGCGAGACGACATCTATCGCCTCGCCGACGACCTCGCTTTCGAGATCGACGACCTGCTACCGATCGTTGATGCTGCGCAGCTGCTGGGCTTCCTCAAGGTGGAGGAAGGCGACGTCTCCATCACTGAGACCGGAACGGAATACGCCAACTCCGAAATCCTTCGGCAAAAAGAGCTCTTTCGCGACGCGGCGCTCGCAAATGTTTTGCTGCTTCGCCAGATTCGACGCGCATTGGAAGCCAAGAGCGACCACACCGTTCCAGAAGACTTCTTCCTCGATATGCTCGACGAGCAGTTCAGCGACGAAGAGTCACGCCGTCAGATTGAGACAGCGGTTAACTGGGGCCGGTATGCCGAGCTGTTTGACTTCGACGCAGCGCGACGCCGCTTCGTGGTGCCTGACGCGCTGGAAGAAGCCGCCCCAGCCGGAGGCGATGAGTGACGATTCAGCGCACCTTTGCACGTTCGCTTGTCACCGTTCGCACCTGGCCTTTCTTCATCGATATGGGTGTGGGCCTGTGTGCCCTCGCGGTATTCATGGCCATCGTGCATATGGCTTCCTACTGGATGGGCTCGGCTGTCCCTGCATCTCCCATCTCAGAGAGTGCGCGCTCGCTGCCGCTCTACGCACTGTTTTCGGTGATGCGCATCGGGATCGCCTACTTTCTCAGCTTGATCTTCGCCGTCTCTTACGGATACATCGCCGCCCACAATACACGCGTCGAGGCATGGATGATTGCGGTACTCGACATCCTGCAGTCAATCCCGGTTCTAAGCTTTCTGCCGCCGGTGTTACTGGCGATGATCGCCCTGGTCCCGCACCATCAACTCGGGATCGAGATGGGCGTGATCCTGCTGATCTTTACCGGGCAGGTGTGGAATCTCGCATTCAGTTTCTACTCGTCGGTGAAAAGCATTCCGCGCGAGATGATCGAAGCTTCACGCATCTACCGCTATTCAACCTGGCAGCGGTTCTGGCAGCTTGAGATGCCTTACGCAGCCATCGGCCTGGTGTGGAACTCCATCATCTCGGTGGCTAACGGCTGGTTCGCTCTCATGGCATGCGAGATGTTTCCGCTGAACGGGGTCAACTTCCAGCTTCCGGGGCTGGGCAGCTACATCCAGACAGCGACCTACTCCGGCGACGTTCGCGCGTTGATTAGCGGAATCGTGGCAATCGTGCTCATCGTGGTGGCGACGGATCAGCTCATCTGGCGACCTCTGATCGCGTGGAGCGAGAAGTTCAAGTTCGAACAGGTGGAAGCGGCGGACCACGTCAGCTCGCCGATCCTCACCCTGTTGCAGCGTTCCGCTCTCGTCAATACTCTCTCAGCCCGGCTCTGGGCAAGCATCGAAGAGCCGATTTACCGCCGCATGGCGCGCTCCCGGGAATGCCGCGTTGTCCAGCCTCTCGATCAGGACTCCAAAGAAAATAAGACCTCGATCACCTACTGGGTCGTGGGTGTTGCATTTGCGCTGGCGGTGACATGGGGAGCCGTGCAATGCGCAATGATGCTCCGGCATGTCACGCTTTCTGACATCCGCATGCTGCTGGCGGGCGCGGCCGCCACTTTCATGCGCGTCAATGTGGCGCTGCTCATCTCCGCTCTGTGGACCGTGCCGGTAGGAGTTGCGATTGGCTTCAATCCCAAGCTTGCGCGGATCGTTCAGCCGGTTGCGCAGGTGTTGGCATCTGTACCGGCCACCGCCTTCTTCCCCATTCTGCTCATCGGCCTGCTCAAGATCGGCGGCGGCCTCGGCATCGGCTCTGTCGCACTGATGCTGCTGGGCACGCAATGGTACATCCTCTTCAATGTGATTGCCGGCGCGATGTCCATCCCCTCTGACCTGCGCGAGGCTGCTTCGCTCTACAAATTCACGCGCTGGCAGCGATGGACGACGCTGATCCTGCCTGGCATCTTTCCGTATCTCATCACCGGCATGGTGACGGCCTCCGGTGGTGCGTGGAATGCCTCGGTTTTTGCAGAGTATGCCAACGTCCAGAACCGGACGATTCAGACCATCGGCCTGGGAGCCCAAATTGACTCTGCCAGCGCTGACGGAAACTTTCCGATTCTGCTGCTGGCTACCATCATGATCTCGCTGCTGGTGGTTACTATGAATCGACTTGTCTGGCGCCGCCTCTATCGCCTGGCTGAGACCCGGTATAAACTCGAAGGCTAAATAGAACCGCAGCAGGCAGTCGCGATCGGGGGACGAATGATTCGCGTTGGGCTGGTTGGTTTTGGCATGGCGGGACGCGTGTTCCACGCACCGCTCATCTCTTCAGTCGAAGGTCTCGAACTCGCTGCGGTTGTGGAGCGCAACTCCAGCAAAGCCGCCGAGCGCTACCCCGGCATTACGACTTATCGCTCCATCGAAGAATTGCTGGCGGACTCCTCCATCAAGCTGGTGGTCGTCGCAACGCCCAACAGCACCCATTTCCGCATAGCGTCGCAGGCACTTGGAGCAGCAAAGAGCGTAGTTGTCGACAAGCCTGTAGCCCTCAGTTCCGGCGAGATTGCGCAGCTTTCCGAGCTGGCTGGAGGCATCGGTCTGCATCTATTTCCGTTTCATAACCGACGTTTCGACAGCGATTTCCTGACAATTCGCCAACTGATGGATAAACATTCTCTTGGCCGGCTGGTCCATTTTGAGTCGACCTTCGACCGCTGGCGGCCCGGCCAATCCACCCGCGCCTGGAAGGAAGAGACGGACGAAGGCGGCATTTTGTTCGACCTTGGAACGCACCTTGTCGACCAGGCGCTCGCTCTCTTCGGACAGCCGGCGAGCGTGGGAGCTGAGATCAGGCGCGAGCGCGATGACGATGGCGCAAATGACGCGATCACAATCCGACTGCATTACCTGACAGGCTTCTCGGTCACCCTCGGAGCCAACTGTCTTTCGTCTCTGGGCCGCCCGCGCTTCCATTTGCGGGGCACCCGGGGGAATTTCTGGAAGTGGGGACTGGACCCGCAGGAAGACGCGCTTAGCAAGGTCACGAAGATTGAAGACACCAACTGGGGCCAGGAGCAAAGCGATCATTGGGGCACGCTGAGCGTTGATGTTGACGGCGACATGGTGACGCGGCCCGTGGAATCGGCAACGGGCGATTATCGGCTCTTCTATGCCGGTGTTCGCGATGTTCTACTGGGCAATTCGCCCGCATCGCCAGTTACTCCAACGGAAGCGTGGCGCGTGGCGCGCGTGCTGGAGTGGGCGAAGGAAAGCTCGGAGAAGCACCGCGATATTGAATGCGACTGGAGCGGCGAACCGGCCTGATCATTGAGGCATTTCTGCCGCCTGCTGATCCACCAGCGGCACCCAGAAGCGGAACGTGCTGCCGTGCTCCCGATTGCTCTCTACGGAGATCCCGCCGCCGTGTGCGAGCATGATCGCGCGGGCAATTGCCAGCCCCATACCGGTTCCCTTTCCGAAGTTGGCGCGTTTCTTGCCGCGATAAAACTTTTCGAAGATATGCGGCATATCGATCTTGTCGATTCCCGGACCGCTGTCCTCCACTTCAAATTCCAGACGACCATCGACGCGCCTGCTGCGCAAAACGATCCGGCTCTCAGGCGGCGAATAGGTGGCCGCATTCTCAATGAGGTGGCGAAACACCCGACTGAGCAGCCTGGCATCGAACCAAACCGGCCTGTCCGGCTCCTGCACCATCAAAATGACCTGGTGGCGCCCCAGCACTTTGTGCGACTCCTCTACTGCGTGCTCAAGCAGCGTGCGCGTGTGGCGCTGCTCTGCCTGCACTTTCAGGACCCTGGCGTCGAGTTCCGCCATCTCCACGGCTTCGCCGATCAGGGCATCGAGGTAGGCTGACTCCTCGTCAACCACCGTTGCCAATTCGCGGCGCAAAGGCGCGTCCAGGCCTTCATCCTGGGTAAGGGTCGTTGCCGCGGCACGAATCGAGGTCAGAGGTGTACGCAGTTCGTGTGTGAGCGAATCGATAAGGGCCGTCCGCAGCCGGTCGCTTTCACGCGAAGCCTCCGAGCGCGCAGTTGCCTCGATGGCCATGGCCCGCGTCAAGGCGATTCCCACCTGCGCCGATACGGCGGTTGCAACTTCGCGCGACAGGTTTGCGGGCCGCCATGCCATCGCACCTACGGCGCGCATCCCCACCATCAGCGCATGGGCCTCAAATCCATCTTGCTGGGCAATTGTTGTGTGTGCACCGCCGGTCACCTCGCGCAGATTTGCTTTGAAGAGCTCCGCCAACTCTGCCACTGTCGCCACAAACTGATCCCGATCCTGCACGTACAAAACGACGCCTTCGAGCGAAAATATCCTGGCTACCAGCGCCGGTAAGGCGCGAATCAGCCCTGCTGAGTCCTCATGCAGCATCATCTCCTGACTCAGAAGGTAGAGCCGCTCTACGTCTTCGCGTCTCTGTTCGGCCTGTTCCTTTTGTATGCGAGCCCGTTCGGCGACACGACCTGCTACCAGCGAACTCACGGCGAACGTTGTTATCGACACCCACTCCTGGGGTCCGGCCAGGGTGAAGGTGTGAATTGGAGGCAGAAAGAAAAAATCGAAGGATATGGCGCAAAGCAGAGCACTGTACAAGGAGATTGCGAGCCCGGCCTGCGTCGCCGTAACCACCACGACCACCAGGAACACCATGCCCGCCGTGGTTGCCCGCGCTCCGGCGATGGCCAGGCCGACAGTAGTCAACACCGCGGCCAGTGTGGCGCCCAGCCACTGAACGTAATGGTAGGGTTTGGGCTTCAATTCCATGGTTGTCTCAACGGGAATGATACTCGCCTCCCCGATGATGTAAGCTTCCGGTGGAAGAAGGCGAACATGCACGGCAGAATTCTAGTGATCGACGACGAACCGCAAATCACCCGTGTGCTGCGCGCGGCCTTGTCTGCACAGGCTTTCGATGTCCGTACCGCAAATGATCCCGAAGAGGGCCTGCGTATCTTCGCAGAGTGGCCGCCAGACCTTGTTATCACGGACCTGATGATGCCGGGATTGAGCGGCGTTGAAGTTTGCCGCGCCATACGCGCAACTTCGCCCACCCCGATCCTCGTGCTTTCGGTACGCGATCATGAGCGCGCCAAGATTGAGGCCCTCGACTCAGGCGCCGATGACTACGTCACGAAACCTTTCAGCATCCAGGAACTGCAGGCGCGGGTCCGGGCCCATATTCGCCGCGCACCGGAGCGCACGGAGTCGGCGATTGTTGCCGGGGACTTCGTGATCGATGCGGCCGCGCATAGCATCGCAATCGCAGGCAAGCCGATCCGCTTGACGCCGAAGGAATTTGAGCTCCTGTTGCACCTCGCGCGACACGCCGGCAAGGTGATTACGCATCGCGCGCTGCTCACCGCGGTCTGGGGAGCACAATCGGCCCACCAGCCTGAATATCTCCGCGTCTTTGTCGGCCAGCTTCGCAAAAAGCTTGAGGCTGAAACGGGAAAACAGTTCATCCAGACCGAACCATGGGTCGGTTATCGCTTCGTCCCCGAGGGCTTTAACGGCAAAGAAGAATAGGGACGGAGTGTCGCCCGAATACGCGGCGACCCCTCTGAGGCCATTCGGCGCGATCCTTATGTTTTCTTTAGATTTCCCTTCCGCTAAGAAAATGCGCGACCCCGCAAAATCGATTTTGGAATGACATGCAGCCGCGAGGTTCGTGCCGTTCTGAAACGAGGACCCTCCCGTGCAAGATCTCACGATGCTGTTCTTCACCGCCGTTTTCTTTGCTGTGGCCTTTCTCTACGTCAAGGCCTGTCAGAAGTTGAGGTAAGCCATGGATCTCGTCACCGTAGTAGCTCTCCTGTTTTCGGTCCTGCTGCTCATTTACCTCGCCGCCACGCTGCTCTATCCGGAGAAGTTCTGACATGTCTGCCAATGGCTGGTTACAATTCGCCGCATTCTCTCTTGTCCTGCTCCTGACCGTGCGTCCCGTAGGGCTGTATCTGGCGCGCGTGCTGGAAGGGCAACGTACCTGGCTCGATCCACTTTTCCGCCCCGTCGAGCGCCTCATCTACAAACTTTGCGGAGTCGAAGCCGACCACGAAATGAACTGGCGGGAATACGCATTTGCGATGCTGGGATTCTCGGCCGTGACCATGCTGCTGACCTACGTGATCGAGCGCGCCCAAGCTTTGCTGCCGTGGAACCCGCAGCACCTAGCGGGTGTAGGCGCTGATCTTGCGTGGAACACGGCGGCCAGTTTCACGACGAACACCAACTGGCAGTTTTACACGCCGGAATCGACCATGAGTTATCTAACCGAGATGGCCGGTCTGGCGACGCACAACTTCTTCTCTGCTGCCGTCGGCATCGTCGTCGCCATCGCACTGGTGCGTGCCATCAAGCGCACGTCCTGTGCGACCATCGGTAATTTCTGGGTCGATACGACGCGCACGCTGCTCTATGTTCTCTTGCCAGCCTCGCTGATTTATGCGCTGCTGCTCGTTGCGCAGGGCGTGCCGCAGAATCTTCATGCGTACACGGCCGCGCACACGCTCGAGGGACAGACGCAGACCATCGCGCAGGGGCCGGTTGCTTCGCAGGAAGCCATCAAGATGCTGGGCACGAATGGCGGCGGGTTCTTTAACGCCAACAGCGCCCACCCGTTTGAGAATCCGACGCCGTTTTCCAACTTCCTGCAGATCCTCTCCATCTTCATCATCCCCGCCGGTCTTACGTACACCCTGGGCCGCATGACCGGTTCGCCGGGGCACGGCTGGGCAGTCTTCGCAGCCATGTACGTCTTGTTTGCGGCTGGATTCGTTACGCTCTACTGGGCTGAAGCGCATCCGCATCCGCTCATTCACGGCGCTGCGCAAACGGCAACGGCGACTGCACCCGGCGGCAACATGGAAGGCAAGGAAGTTCGTAACGGCATCGCTGAAACCGCGCTCTTCGCGACGATCACCACTGACGCAAGTTGCGGTGCGGTGAACGGCATGCACGACAGCTTCACGCCGCTTGGCGGTCTCGTACCGCTGACTAACATCATGCTCGGCGAAGTCATCTTCGGCGGCGTGGGTGCAGGGCTTTACGGCATGTTGATCTTCGTGGTCCAGGCCGTTTTTATTGCCGGCCTGATGGTGGGGCGTACGCCGGAATATCTCGGCAAGAAGATCGAGTCGTACGACATCAAGATGGCGATGCTCTACGTGCTCATCTTTCCGCTGATCATTCTTTCGCTGACAGCCATCTTTGTATTGATGCCAAATGTCGGACTTGGGACCACGAACAATCCAGGTCCACACGGCCTCAGCGAAGTGCTCTACGCCTTTACATCCGGCGCCGGCAACAACGGATCGGCCTTCGCCGGCCTCGGCCCAAACTGGTGGTACAACGTCACGATGGGTTGGGACATGCTCATCGGGCGCTTCCTGATGATGCTGCCGGTGCTCGCGCTCGCTGGAAACCTTGCGCAGAAGAAAAGCGTCCCGCCTTCCCCGGGCACATTCCCTGTCAATACGCCGCTGTTCACAGTGCTGCTTGTGGGCGTCGTACTGATTCTTGGCGCGCTTACTTTCTTCCCGGCCCTGAGCCTGGGACCGATTCTTGAACATCTTCAGCTGAAATCCGGACAGATCTTTTGAGGAGACCTGACATGAGTTCTTATGGCAAATACAATTCTCCTGCTCAGGCTGAAGCTCATTCGGATTCAGCAACGGGCACTCTCGCAGCAGAATCCGGTGCAACGTCGGCTCTGCCGCCGGAGCACCACGAACATCGCAGAAAGAAATCAACGCCGGGCGTTTTGGAGCAAAAGAGCCTTTGGAATACCGAAATCATCGGGCAGGCTCTGATTGACGCATTCCGCAAGCTCGATCCCCGCTGGATGGTCAAGAACCCCGTGATGTTTGTCGTCGAGGTTGGCAGCGTGCTGACGACCGCGTTGCTCATCGACAACACCATCCACCATCGCGTCGGCTTCGGATTCAATCTCCAGATCACGCTTTGGCTCTGGTTCACGGTGCTGTTTGCAAACTTTGCCGAAGCCATGGCAGAAGGTCGCGGCAAGGCGCAAGCCGACACGCTGCGCAAGGCCAAGGGCGAAACTATCGCGCAACGGTATAACCCTTCCGGCGCGCTGGAGCAAGTTGCCAGCGGCCTGCTTCGCGCCGGCGACATTATCTACGTGCCGGCCGGGCACTACATCGCAGGCGATGGTGAGGTGATCGAGGGCGTTGCCTCTGTGGATGAGTCCGCTATCACCGGCGAGTCTGCTCCGGTGATCCGCGAGGCGGGCGGCGACCGTTCGGCGGTCACCGGCGGAACGAAAGTGCTGTCTGACTGGGTGAAGATTCGCATTACGTCTAATCCCGGCGAAACGTTTCTCGATCGCATGATCGCCCTGGTAGAAGGCGCAACCCGGCAGAAGACGCCGAACGAGATTGCGCTGTCAATTCTGCTTTCTGGATTGACCATCGTCTTCCTGCTGGCGGTGGTTACGCTGCAGCCCTTTGCCATCTATTCCAAGGCGCCGCAGACGGTGTTTGTACTGGTGTCGCTGCTGGTTTGCCTGATTCCTACGACGATTGGCGGGCTGCTCTCCGCGATCGGCATCGCCGGCATGGATCGACTGGTGCAATACAACGTGCTTGCCATGAGCGGTCGCGCGGTTGAAGCGGCGGGTGATGTGAATACGTTGCTGCTCGACAAGACCGGGACCATCACGCTGGGCAATCGCCAAGCCACCGAGTTTATTCCGGCGCCCGATGTGACCGCAGAGCGATTGGCCGATGCGGCGCAACTCGCGTCGTTGTCAGACGAGACGCCGGAGGGCCGGTCGATCGTGGTGCTGGCGAAGGAGAAGTACAACCTTCGCGGCCGCGATCTTGGCGGCATTCACGCTGAGTTTGTTCCCTTCTCCGCGCAGTCGCGCATGAGCGGTGTGAATCTGCCCGGCATGCGCATTCGCAAAGGATCGGCGGATGCGATCGCAAGATTTCTCGAGGACCAGGGGTCGTCGCTGCCGAAGAAAGTTCGCGATGCTGTGGAAGAGATTGCGCGCGCGGGCGGCACGCCATTGGTTGTGGTGGAGAATTCTACTGCCCTCGGCGTCATTTACCTCAAGGACATTGTGAAGGGCGGCCTGAAAGAGCGTCTCGCGCGACTGCGTGCCATGGGCATTCGCACCATCATGATCACGGGAGACAATCCGCTTACCGCTGCTGTCATCGCGCGCGAAGCCGGCGTCGACGATTTTCTTGCCGAAGCCAAGCCCAAGGACAAGATGGACCTGATCAAGCGCGAGCAGGGCAAGGGCAAGCTTGTCGCCATGACCGGCGACGGCACCAACGATGCACCTGCTCTGGCACAGGCCGATGTGGGTGTGGCCATGAACTCCGGCACGCAGGCCGCTAAAGAGGCCGGGAACATGGTCGACCTCGACTCGAATCCTACAAAGCTCATCGAGATTGTCGAGATCGGCAAGCAGTTGCTGATGACGCGCGGCGCTCTAACCACGTTTTCGATTGCCAACGATGTGGCCAAGTATTTCGCCATTATTCCGGCGATGTTCTCGGTAGCATTCCCGGTGCTGAATGCACTCAACATCATGCACCTGCATTCTCCACAATCCGCGATTCTGTCGGCGGTGGTGTTCAACGCCATCATCATCGTGGCGCTTATCCCGCTCGCATTGCGCGGCGTGAAATACGAACCCAAACCCGCCGAGGCACTTCTACGGCGCAACCTGCTCATTTACGGTGTCGGCGGTGTAATTATTCCGTTCATCGGCATCAAGGCCATCGACATGCTGCTCGTAGCCATACACCTGGCATAGAGGACCACAATGCACGCGACAACTACATTCGCTTCAAACGCAGCAAGTCACACTGCGACAGTTACGCACTCAGTCTGGCGCACCGCGATCCGCTTCACCCTGCTAACCACGCTGCTGTTCGGAATCGGATACCCGCTCATCGTTACGGGAATCGCCGGCGTAATGTTTCCACACAAGGCCGCAGGCAGCCTGATCCTGAAGAATGGCCAGGTCGTCGGCTCCGAACTTCTCGCGCAGAGCTTCACTTCGGATCGCTACTTCCATCCCCGTCCATCGGCTGCAGGCAATGGATACGACCCAACGTCCTCGGGCGGATCGAATCTTGCACAGTCGAACGCGAAGCTTGTGCAGCGCATCCAGGGTGACATTGACAAACTGGCGGCGGAGAATCCGGGCCGCCCCGTTCCGATCGACGCGGTTACGACATCGGGTTCGGGCCTCGATCCGGACATCACGCCTGACAACGCATATTTTCAAGCGCAGCGCATTGCCAGGGCGCGCGGTCTCAGCGAGACACAGGTGCGCCAGTTCATTCAACAGCACACTGCCGGGCGTACTTTCGGCCTCCTTGGCGAGCCGCGCGTTAACGTGCTTGAACTCAACCTGGCACTCGATCAGCTAACAAAATAGGCTTCCCCGGGCTTTCCCTGGAAATAGGGGGAGGATCGCATCCTCCCCCGCCTTTTTCTCTCGCCTCCGCATCTTCTTTCCGCCACATCATTCGACAAGCCTTCTCCCGCGAAATATCATCTTCTTTCACACCTTGCTTGTTCGATGGGTCTCGCGGATGCGCGCATCGCTCTTTATCACCTGCTACAACGACACACTCTTTCCGGAAACCGGGCGGGCCGTCGTTCGTCTGCTTGAGCGGCTTGGTGTCGAGCTCGACTTCCTGCCGGCGCAGACCTGCTGCGGCCAGATGCATGCCAACACCGGATTTCGCACCGAAGCCTATTCGCAGGCCAAGCGGTTTGTGAAGCTCTATCGCGATGCTGAATGCGTGGTGATTCCTTCGTCTTCCTGCGTGGCCATGATCCGCGATCAGTATTCCGGCCTGTTCGAGGAGTTGGGAAATGAGGAGCTTCGGAAACAGTTTGCCGCGCTGCTGCCACGCGTCTACGAGTTGAGTGAATTTCTCACCGACAAACTCGGCACAGAGGACGTGGGTGCATATTTTCCGCATCGCGTAACCTATCACGCCAGTTGCCATGGACTTCGCGGACTGCATGTGGGCGACCGGCCATTCCGTTTACTGAGCAAGGTGCGCGGACTCGAATTCGTTCCGCTCGCAAATTTGGAACGCTGCTGCGGATTCGGCGGAACATTTTCCGTGAAGAACGCTGAAGTCTCCACGGCCATGCTCGAAACCAAGCTTACCGACATGCTTGCGACTGACGCCGAGTACTGCACCGCACTCGACAACAGTTGCCTGATGCATCTGAGCGGGGCGCTGCATCGCCAGAAGAAAAGCCTGCAGACTATTCATCTAGCCGGCATCCTTGCCAGCACCGCAGAACATCCGCACAGGCTAACCGCATGAGCACGCCTGTCCACCCCGCCGCGCATGCGCCTTCCCCCGTAATGGATCCGCATATTGCGCCGCCGTTCCCCGAAGCGGCCTTCACGATTCTAAAGAACACGCAACTGCGCAAGAACGTCGCTCACGCCACTGACGTGATCCAGGCCAAACGCAACAACCTGGTCGCTGAAAAAGCAGACTGGCAGGAACTACGCACATCCGCCGCTGCCATTCGCGCTCACGTACTCGCCAATCTCGATACATACCTTCAGCAGTTCGAAACCGCCTGCTCAGCCGCGGGTGGAACGGTCCACTGGGCTCGCGACGCGGCTGAAGCACGCGCAATCATCTTGAGTGTTCTGCGCGAAGAGAATGCGACCGAGGTCATCAAGATCAAGACCATGACCTCCGCTGAAATTCAGCTCAACCCGGCGCTGGAGGCGGCTGGCATCGCCGCAATCGAAACCGACCTTGCCGAACTCATCCTGCAACTCGGTGATGACGAGCCTTCACATATTGTCGTTCCCGCCCTGCACGTGAATCGTCGCCAGGTTCGCGAGATCTTCGCGCACCGGATGGGTCTGCCGGAACTCTCCGACGATCCTGAGGCACTGACAGCCGCTGCACGCGCCTATCTGCGCAAAAAGTTCCTGAGTGTGCCGACGGCGATCAGCGGCGCCAATTTCCTGATCGCCGAAACCGGCTCCGTCGCCATCGTGGAGTCGGAAGGCAACGGACGCATGTGCCTCACGCTGCCGCGCACGCTCATCGCGCTCGCCGGAATTGAAAAGGTCCTGCCTCGATTCGCTGATCTCGAAGTAATGCTGCAGGTCCTTGCACGATCGGCTACTGGCGAGCGCATGAACCCCTACACTTCGCTCTGGTCAGGGGTCACCGCCGGCGATGGCCCGGAGCGCTTCCACGTCGTGCTGCTGGACAATGGCCGCTCCGATATTCTGGGGCGCAAAGTCGAGCGACAGACGCTGCAATGCATTCGCTGCGGCGCCTGCATGAACACCTGCCCTGTCTACCGACAGACCGGAGGACACGCATACGGTTCGCCCTATGCCGGCCCGATCGGCGCCATCCTGACGCCCCAGCTCGAACACATGCAGCATGCGCAGTCATTGCCCTATGCTTCGTCGCTTTGCGCAGCCTGTTATGAAGTGTGCCCGGTGAAGATCAACATTCCTGAGGTTCTGATCGAGTTGCGTGCTCAGGTCATCGACCAGGAGCGTTCGCAACCGGCGCGCTGGTTCGATCCCATGTACCTCGGCATGAAGGCTGCGAACCTCGTCTTTGCCAGTGGCCCACGTTTCCGGCTCGCGCAGCAGCTTGGCCGGCTGGGCCTGCGTTTTTTTACCGGCAAAGATGGGTGGATTCGCGGTCTCCCCAGCCTTGGTGCGCGCTGGACGATGTCGCGCGATCTCCGCGCGTTGCCCAAAGAATCCTTCCGCGAATGGTGGGCGATGCGCCCTGCGAGGGCGGCGCACGATACAAGACCAGGCAAGGGGAGCCGCTCATGACAACGTCTTCGCGTGAGGCAATCCTTGACAGTCTCCGCAACGCTACGCGTAAGGACTCGAATATCTACGCCGACCTGCCGCGCAATTACGTCCAGCGCGGTTCACTCGATATGGCTAGCCGCCTTCATCTGATGACCGAGCGACTTCGCGAGTACGGCGCGGAGGTCCTTGAATCTGCGACTGCCGAACTTCCAGCAAGCATTGCGCATCTGCTCCATTCCACCGGCCGCCGCACATTCGTCGTGCCGCCTGGCCTTCCGACCGAGTGGCTAAGCCCTGCTTTCGGGTGGAAGATAGACCATTCGCTGAGCCACGATGGAATCGAGCATAGCGACGGTGTAGTCACAGGCGCATCTGCGGCGGTAGCGGATTCCGGCACCATTGTTCTCCATCATTCGTCCACTGAAGGCCGCCGCGTCCTGACCCTGCTACCCGACTTCCACCTCTGCATACTGCGTGCCCACCAGATTGTCGAGACGCTGCCCGAATACTTTGCGCGCTTTCCGCAACCGCCTCGCCTTGCAACGTATATCTCCGGCCCGAGCGCGACCGCGGATATCGAAATGACTCGCATCAAAGGCGTACACGGGCCACGTTTCCTGAGCGTGATCATCGTTCGTGACGAAAACTGAGCAGCAGGAACAGCGAATCCAGCGCTACACTTGCAGAGCAGAGGCAGGCAGCTATGAATTCATCAGAATCAGCACTCTTCGATCAGGCGGCAGAGATTCTCGATCGTTTTCAAATTGAAATCCCCTCTTGGGGATTTGCGAACACGGGGACACGCTTCGGCAAGTTCTTCCAGCCGGCGGCCGCATCCACACTCGAAGAGAAATTCAGCGACGCTGCCGAGGTTCATCGGCTCACCGGCGCAACGCCCACACTGGCTCTGCACGTACTGTGGGACCTTCCGCGCGGTCTGGCGGATGTTTCGGAGGTCCAGGCCCTTGAGCGCAGAACGGGAATCCGATCGGGTTCGATCAATCCGAATCTCTTTCAGAACCAGGAATACAAATTCGGCTCGCTTTGCAACCCGGATGAAGACATCCGCCAAAACGCCCTTCAGCACCTGCTCGATTCCATTGAAATCGGCAAGCAACTTCACGCGCGCGACATTTCCCTCTGGCTCGCCGACGGCTCAAACTACCCCGGCACACAATCCATGCGCAACCGGATAAAGTGGCTGCAAACCGCCCTCGATGCCGCGCATCAGCATCTGGCCGACGACCAGCGCCTGCTCGTGGAGTACAAACCTTTCGAACCCGCTTTCTACCACACCGACATCGCCGACTGGGGCATGTCTGCGCACCTGTGCCGTGAGGCCGGCCCGCAAGCCTTTGTACTGGTGGACACCGGCCATCATTACCTCTCGCAAAACATCGAGCAGATTGTTGCGTGGCTTTTGCACCTGGATCTGCTCGGAGGATTTCACTTCAACGACCGCCGCTACGCCGACGATGATCTCACGCTTGGCTCGATCGATCCCTACCAGATTTTCAGGATCTTTCATGAGCTGCACAGCAACAAGTCCGAAGATCAAAACCGCGGAGCGGTGCCTTTTATGATTGATCAGAGCCATAACCTGAAGGGCAAGATCGAGGCTATGATCCAGACCGTTGTGACGGCGCAGGAGCTGTGGCTCAAAGCCGCGCTCATCGATCGAGAGAAGCTTGCCGATCTCCAGCAATCCTGCGATCTGGTGGCCGCAGAGGAGCTTTTCCGGGGCGCATTCTGGCGAGATGTCCGCCCGCTGGCAGCAGCCTGGCGCGAGGCTC
>NZ_JBARMD010000023.1:0-12358 GCF_049802275.1 Occallatibacter sp.
GCTTACCCCTTCGCGCAGCGCGAAGGGGTAAGCGGCGCTCAGGATGACACGTGCTTTTGAGAAGCCGGGTTGTTCGACACTGATGTGACGCGCGCAGAATGACAGCTTTTGAGACAACTGCAGGTACTTTGCTATTTCGCGGCAGTATCTAACGGCTTCACGGCTGCGAGTGGAATCTCCATGGTGCCCACCTTGCTTGAGTTGCGGTCGTAAATGCCGGTGCGGAGCCAGAGATTGCCTTTTGGCACGGCCAGTTGAGCGTGGAGCTGAACGCCGGTGTTCTGAAAGGCCGCATACGCGTCGGGCTTGATGTTGAGCGCGACCAGGTGATCTTCGCGGCTGACCATGTTCCCGTAGCGGTCGTAAACAATCAGCGAGACATTCAGCGAACCGTTGTGCAGGCCGTCCTTGTCGAGTTTCAGATTCAGGTCATTCAGATCGATGGCGAAGTCGACCTTGTAGTGTTCCTTGTCCTTCTTGTTGGCAGGCTCGTTCTGGCCAGGCGCAGACGGCACAACGCGAATCTTGTAGAGAATCTGCTCGCTTTGCGGCATTCCCAGGTCCATGAATGGCAGCAGTGGATCGACAGCTCCGGGGTTTTTGGAGGCGAGTTTCTGGATCTCCTGACTTCGCACTGCCAGCGAACTGCCGGGAATCGCTTCTTCCACGGCATAATATCCACGGCGGTAGGCGAGCTTGTAGTCCGCGCCCTCGACCTTCACCTTAATGCTGCGGAAGGTTCCGTCCATTTTTGCGTTCGTCGGTGAGTACGAGAGGGTATAAAAATGACTGCTGGTTGACGTGATCTTGTCGATTACGTCCGAGAGGCCGTTGGTATTCGCGAACGCCTTTCCCCCCGACTCCTCGGCGAGGATCTGCGCCTGGAGCTGATCGGAATCGCGGTCCATGTTCTCGCTGGTCATCGAGTTTGCGAATCCGCCGCCGCCTTTTGCCGAGCCGGAATCGCTGCCAACGGTTGTAGGCCCCAGCAATCCCGAGGCCTGCGTGGGTGGGTTCGTGGAATTGTTTTCGGCTGTATAGAGGCTGATGTTCGAGACTCCGCGGGCATCCACGGGATAGATTGCCGCCCTGGCCGCGGCCAGCATTGCCAGCGTCTTCTTGATTTCCTGCTCCATGGCAGGGGTGCCGGAAGATACGCCGCCTGCTGCGTCTGAACCGGTGACAAAAAGCGCCGGAACCTTTTCCGCAAACCAGATGATGTTCTTGCGTCCCGGGAACCCCTGCAGAAATGCTGCGAGGCGCTGCAGATTCGCCAGCGTGACGTACATGCGATCGAACGAACGCGACGTGTCGTTCTCGTTAATAAAATTCTGCAGGGCTGCAATCATCCCCGGCGAGGCTGCGGTCGCACCATTGCCCTCCGGCGCACCCATCATGCCGCCTAACTTTTGCTGGGCAATCGTCTCATCCTGCCCCTTCAGCATGACGGAGGTTTCAACCTCATTGTTCTTCTTGTTGTTCAGCGCCGCCATCAGTACTGCCGGGTCGTCGTTGAACCCCTGAATGAAATGCAGCCCTAGTCCCATGGTGAAAATGGCCGAGCGGGCGCCCGGCATTGCGGTCTTCAGGAACTTCAGCGCCTGGGTGTGCACATAGCTCTGGTTCTCCATGTGCGTGTTGAGCGAGTCCAGCAGGAGTACATTCACTGCCGGCGGCTGCGGGAAGGGCGAGAAATTCGTGAATATGTCCGGCGGCATTTTGGGTATCTCCGCCGGCCGTGGTGGAGGCGCGTTCCCATTCTCCTCAAAGAATGAAATCGTCTGTTGCTTGCCTTGTTCTGTGATGCTGAAGGCGTCTCTGGAGAGTCCCGTGACCGGCTTGCCGGAGGAATCGCTAACGATCACATCGACGAGGACAGCTCTGCTGGTGCGGCGCAGCGTGGTTGCAGACTCATCTGCTTGCCCCATCACTGGAACCGCACACACCAGTCCGAGCAACAGAGCAACGATCGGACGATTCATGGAGCCTGCCCTCCGACAGAAAATGTGCAATCTGGGTTGTGAACCCATGATAGTCCTCAAGGACGAGATTGAAATGTGACCTATATGTAATAGACGACATACCGCGCAGCTCGGGCTGCAACCAATTTTGCTTGGGAAGGTAGAGAGGCGTTACTTTGGAGCGCTGATGCGTTTGTCTCTGATTTTTTGGGTTTCGCGAATATGCGCTGCGACGGGCCTCCGACCTGGCCAACTTGGCCAACCTGTTTCGACCGGCGCAGAGGTGATCCTAGATTGCCAACCAATCATGTGATAACGACGCTTTAGTTCACAAAGTTTGGGCGCCAAGTCCGCATCAGTTTTCTGGTGTATGGCCGCTAAGCCTGTTTACGGCCACCTACCGAGAACGCTGATCAGTCCCCGGCTGGCTTGAGGGTTCTCGTCTCCTGGCGATGAGGGGTCCGACGATACGCTGCGAGCAACTTCTCACGATTCTGCCGCAGGTCCTTCCCTGTCGGCGTACCGGGATATGGCCTGTTGCCCATCAATCCCTTCCACAGAATGCGGTTGAAGCTCGCTCCATCCACCAGATCTGCGTCATCGAAGTCCATTCCCCTGGTCACGCGTGTCCAGTACTTCGCGTCTGGCGTGGGGTTATTGCAGGGCAGGAAGGGAGCAGGCAAAGGGAGTTGTGTGCAGTAGAGCATTGCCGCGGGTGTCGCCGTAAACGTCCAGCTGCTCGGTGAGGTGTTGAAGATGTCGCTCATGGGCGCAGCCAGCGCATCGTTCAGGTTCATCGGCGGCAGGCCCAGAACCTCTTCCATGGTGCGGATGAAGTTGAGGGTCGTATACGGCGTGGAGATGACCTCATTCTTCACGTACGCACCGGCCACGTACGCCGTGGTGCGGTGCGAATCCATGTGGTCGCCGCCATCCTGCGCGTCGTCTTCCACGACGAAGATCAGCGTGTTGTTCTTGTAGATCGGACTGTTGGCAATCTTCTGTACCAGCAGGCCGACTGCGTAGTCGTTGTCGGCCACGTCGCGCTCTGGCGTGTTCACCTTATCGATGGCCGTGCCGAAGTTTCCGGTGTGGTCGTGCATGAAGCGAACGAGGGTTAGATTCGGCAGCCCGCCGCGGGCGTAGTTGGCATCAAAGTCCCGCTCCCACTCCTTGAAGCGGTAGAAGTCCGGAAACGAGGGATCGAAGCCGCGGAAATACTGGTCGGTGAATGGCGCGAGCGCAACATTGGTCGGCGGAGCGACGATGGTTCCGGTTGAAAACGGGTCATGCGCCAGCGGGGTCTGGCATCTCGGCTCGTTGTAGCAGTTGGTGTCGACAAAGAAGCCATAGTCGCGAACCGTGAGGCCGGCGCGCAGCGCATCGTTCCATAGATAGCCGGTGTTCAACTCATCGTTTGGGCCATCCGGCGCATCTACATCGGTCTGCCCCGGCAACAGGTCCTCGCCGCCCGTCACGTTTGGCGAAAGTGCGCCGCCTGGCATCAAGGGATCGGACGCCTGGCGCTGGACCAGGGTTGGGATCGCAACGTTGACGTTGCGGTTCATACCCTCGGTGTCAAGGCTCAATCCGCGTTGCGCATAGTTGATTGGGTACTGGTGTTCCACTACATCCGGAGCGCGGGCCGACGTGCTCCACGGCCAGCCATCGTTGCTCACTTCGGCGGTGGCGAGAAAGTTATCGAGAGTGACGAATTGCTGCGCCAGATCATGCTGGTTGGGCGTGATCGCCTGCCCGAACAAAGTCAATGCAGGATCGCCATTGCCGCGGCCAAGATCGCCCAGAATCTGGTCGTAGGTGCGGTTTTCTTTCAGGATATAGATGACGTGCTGAACGCCGCCGCGTACCGCCGCCATGGTCGCGGACTGCTCGCCGGTCTCGACACTGTCAAAGTGATTGTCGGCAGTCACCTTGCTGGTCAGAGTATTGAGCTCCGGTTGAAGTAAGGCTGGGGTCAGGGGAATGGTTTGCAATCCCGCCCTGGTTAACTGGGGGTTGTATTCATTGGCAGGCATGCATGTCGGGTAGCCGGCTGGGCCGTAAACATAGCACCAGTTCGGATTCGCGCCCGTCGGCGATTTCGAGTTGGCCACATAAGCCCACGTGCCATCGCCGCTGAGAGCCACCGAGTTCGGATACCAGCCGGTCGGAATCAGGCCGATAACCTGATCGCTGCGATTGGTTCCGTTCAGTTGCACAACAGCAATGTTGTTCAGATTGCCATTGGTGACGTAGAGATACTTCTCGTCTGGAGACAGCGTCACGCTGTTGGTATTGGCGCCGGTATATTGCGCCAGCGGCGAACCCGACATGACCGATGGCGGAGCGATGACCGGAATAGTTTCGATCACCGTGTTGAACGTCGCCGGCTGGTTCTGGGTGGGGAGACCGACATCGCGAGGATTGAGATCGATCACATCGATGGTGTCCGACTCGTCTTCGGCCACGTACAGAAGCGTCCCAGCCGCGTTGAGGGTCATCTTGTTCGGCTGGCCCTTGACAGGAATGCGGGTCTTTACCACCGGAGAGGCTTGCAGGAAGCAGCCAGGTCCAGTCGTGCCGTTCGTGCAACTCTCTCCCAGATTCACGACATCGATTTCTCGGTCGCGAAGGCTCGATACATATGCCGTCGCTCCAGGTCCGCTCCTGCCTGCCAATACCACCCAGAACGGATATTCTCCCCCAGGCGTGCCTGGCGTGGCTCCACTGGCGGCCTTGCCTGGACGCAGATCGAGTTCGGTCCCTGAGAGTGTCCCCTGAAACTGTTGCGGGGACGCCGGATCGGGCACCCATTGATCCAGCCAGACGCTCAGGCCTCCGGTGAACACCGTGATCGAGTCGTTGTAATAATTGGCCACCACCAGGGTCTGACCATCGTTCGAGACCGCAATTCCAGCGGCCATCGGCGCGACGTAGACCGCCGCGTTGACTGAAGCGAAGGAGTTGTTGGGCACGGGAAGGCCGTTGCCTGCGGGGTGTCCACCAACTACTGAATTGCTCGGCCCCAGGTCCAATTCCGCCGAAAGCGCCCAGCTTCCGTTCAGCTGCAGCGTAATGATGTGTACATTGTCTCCGTTATTGGTAGCAGGAGCGCCGTTAACGGTATACGGAATCGGATCGGTGCCGAATGGCGCGTCGCCCATGCCGCCGGAGACGTAGAGCGCGTTGTTGCCTGGGACCGGATCCCACGCCAGCCCGTGATACGCATTGGGAATTGGGATCGCCTGCTTGAAGACGGGCATTCCCCCGCTGATGTCGTAGAGAAAGACATACTCGTTCGAGTAGAGAGGGTCAAAGAACGGAAACGCTTCGTGAAAAACGCGGTTGAAGCCGCTCGTCAGTACCGCCAGAAGATTCAGGTTCGGGTTCACCGCGGTGCTGACCGCCTGCCCTGCCATCCACTCGACAGGCGGCACATTCGGATTATAGGTGTCGGTCACCACCATGCCGGTGTCAAGAAATTGAAAACTGGAGCCGGGAGCTGCGAGTGGATCGATGGCCTGTGCCATGTTAGGCACGGACTGGTGCGAGTTATAAATCGTGATGGTCAGTGGCGCTGTCACGTCGCCACCGGAGTTCGCGGCAGTCACGGTGTAGCTCGCCGTGAGCGGCGCCGCCGTCTGCGAAGACAGGGCCGCCGGCGTTCCGCTCAACACACCGCTCGACGGATTGAGCGTCAATCCGGTTTGGCTTAGGTCGGGGGTCACACTGTAACTCGTCGGTGCGCCACCCAGAGGGTTGACCGTCGGGTAGTCCGGCGTGATCGCGATTCCCGCCTCATACACCGGCGCCGGCGTACTGTACGAGAGGCCGGCCGGAGTCACGTCAGCTGCAGCCACTTCGATGGTTAGAGTTGCGGTGGTGCTTCCGGACGGATTGCTGGCCGTTACTGTGTAGGGGGTTGCAGGCGATGGCGCCGTGGGTGTTCCGCTGATGATCCCCGAAGGCAAGTCGCCGATGGGAAGAAGCGGGACACCGTCGATGCGCAACCCCGGCGGAAGCGAGGGATAAATACTGTAGGCCGGGACCGGGATCCCGCTCGGACTCGTATACGGAAGCGGAACTCCGCCGGTGGTTGTTGGCACATTGGCCGGAATCGGCACGCCCACTGTGTAGGTTGCGTTGCCAAGCTTGTAAGAGAGTCCGGCAGGCGCCGCCAAAGGATTCGCCACACCAGAGTTGACGGTGATGAACACCGCTGCGGTCGCGCTTCCTCCCGTATTGACAGCAGTAATCGTATATTTTGCCTGCGGTGTTACGGCCGCGGGGTTTCCGCTGATGGCGCCTGTTTGAGCACTCAAGCTCAGGCCCGCTGGGAGTGCCGGGGCCACACTGTACGAGACCACCGTTCCGCCGCTGTTCGTGGGACTGTTCGGAGTAATCGGCGTGTTGATGACGTATGTCGCCGTGCCCGCCGCGTATGAGAACGCCGAGGGCGGCTGATCGTTCACCGTAATGGAAATGCTCGTCGTAGTGCTGCCTGCCGCGCCGGATGCGGTCACTGTGTAACTTGCAATGGGAGTTACGGCGGTGGGCGTTCCACCTATCACGCCTGTGCCGCTGTTCAGTGTCAATCCGGCAGGGAGCGCAGGACTCACGCTGTACCCGGTTACCGCTCCGCCACTACTGGTTGGGTTGTCCGGAGCAACTGTCACTCCCTTGGTGTAAACCGCAGTTCCCGCGCCGTAAGTGAGCCCGGTGGGTGCTTGAACACTGCTGCCATGGTTGCCGCAGCCGCAAAGAAACAAGAATGCTGTGGCAAGAGAAAGGCCCAGCCGACGCGAGGATTGCATGAAGATCTCCTGTATTGCACATGGCCGGCGTGCCAGTCCGCTTGGTACTCGAATCCCGCAGTAGCCGCAGTGGTACGCAACGATACGCCGCAATTTCGTGACAAGAGGTGATGCGAGTCACCTCGCAAGCGACGCCCTGCAATTGCGGCAGGATTCGCGAACAACTTGCAGGTCTGCATGTTGACTCTCGACTCGATTGCCAGCATCACATAGCGCGCGTGAAGTGT
This sequence comes from Occallatibacter sp., assembly GCF_049802275.1. Taxonomy (NCBI): domain Bacteria; kingdom Pseudomonadati; phylum Acidobacteriota; class Terriglobia; order Terriglobales; family Acidobacteriaceae; genus Occallatibacter; species Occallatibacter sp. The sequence goes on from NZ_JBARMD010000023.1 coordinate 7,003, forward strand.
CAGTAATGTGAAGCCGCTCTGCTCACTTTCGCCGCCTGCAGAATGCTGAAATGGAACCTGTGCCGCTTTTGGGAATCGACGAATCGCGAGAAGAGCTAGCGTGAAACCCTGGGAAACTCTATGGATAGAAGGAACGCCGGCACGAGAATGAAGAATTCTCCGACAAATGCCGATAGAGCATTTAACCGAATCATTCTATGTTCGGCCAAAGGGCTCTATGAGATCCGCTGTTCGATTCTGGCCGCTGTCGTGCTTCGCCATTGTGCTGTTAGCCGGATGCGGAAGCTCTTCGAGCACCGGTACGCCCGGCCAAGCCACTCCCGCCCCGCTCTCCGCCGCAAACGTCAATCTAATCTTTGTCGTCAGTCCAGATTTGCAATATCAGGCCAGCGGTGACGTGGATCCGAAAACGGCGAACCTGACTGCCCAGGGGCTCCAGAGATCTCTGCTTCTGGCTCCGTATCTGCAACAGAAGGTCCTGGGTGGCGATTTCGTAACCGCCATTTATGCGCTAGAACCGATGACTCATCTGCAGACGACGAGTAATTATCCCGATATGGCGGCGCTTGAGACCGTACAGCAGTTTGCGCTGCTCAATGTGGTTACCCTCGAAGGATCCTCGGGCGGCCCTGCTCTCTATGCGGCGAATAGTTTTCCGCTCAATGTCGGCTACGCCCAGGGGCAGGTAGTCCAGGAGGTTGCGCCTCCCCTCATTGCATGTGCGAGTTGCCAGGGAATTGATTTTAACGATCAGAACAGCGACAACGAATCTTTGATCGATACGGTGATCGGCTACGGCTTGCCGGGCTATTACGTTTTCTCTGCGCCCTGGACCGCCACGCAGAATCTTCTGGCCGCGGCGAACACTGCACACTCCTACGGGCTGACTCTTCCCTCCACTTATCAGGGGCCTGACATTGTCTATGCCATTTCCATAACTCCATCCGGCATGGCTAACCTGACAACCTATAACGGCAACCTGCATCCGCTGCCAACATACCCGGAATTGCCGCCTCCCGCGCTGACGAGCGCAGCCTGCCAGACGCCCCAATTCAATATCTCCGCGCCTTCGTCCAATCCCCCGGTCACCAATACAAACGAGACTCTCTACCTGATGCGGCACGCAGAGGCTCATCCCACGCCCACCTGGGAGGACGGTAACTATGTCGCTTCAGGTGAATGGCGGGCGCTCGATCTGCCCAATGCCTTGCGCGGCAAGATCAACCCCGATCAGGTCTATTCAATCGATCCCGCACAGATTACCCCATACGGAAATTCCGGATGGTCCTATGTGCGGCCATCGTTGACCGCCGAACCGTATGCCATCGCCAACAACCTTCCTTATCATCTGGTGTCGGATTTCGAGCTCGACGACACATCTACGGTGACGACGAATACCATCAACTTCTTTTTTGACGATCCGCAATTCTCCAATCATAAGGTGCTTCTGGCGTGGGAACACGAACACTTCGCACCCCTGGTCAACGCGCTCTTAAAGAGCTACGGCAGCAGCCAAACGGTGGCCGACTGGGCATCCAGCGACTACGACTCGATCTGGACGGTGACCATCGATGGAAGCGGCAACCTGACAATTGACAACTCGCATTGCGAAGGCATCGATTCAACGAAACTGCCTGCCACTGCCCCTGCGTTCTGATCGCTCAGGCGGGAATGAAGGGACGAAGTCTATGAACCTGGTTCACATCGATCGAATTCGTTTTCACGCATTTCTTCTGCCGGGGGCGATGATGCTCCTTTGCGGATGCGGTGCGTCGAATCATCAAGGCAATCTGCCGGCGAGCAATCCAGCTCCGCTTTCCGCCGCGAATATCAATCTGATCTTCGTCGTCAGTGCCGATTTGCAATATCAGGCCAGCGGAGACGTGAATGCGGATACGGCAAATCTCACCGCCCAAGGCTTGCAAAGGACGCTTTTGATGGCGCCGTATCTGCAACATGCCGTGCTGGGTAATCAGAATGTGACCGCTATTTATGCGCTCGAACCAATGACCCATTTGCAGACCTCAAACGGATATCCAGACATGACTGCGCTTGAGACCGTGCAGCAGTTTGCTCTCATGAACCAATTCACCATGATGAGCCCCTATCCGGAGATGGAGTCGACGACGGGCAACAGTTTCCCAATCAACACGTCTTACTTTCCGGGTTCGGAGCCCATCGGCGTGATCGCGCCATCTCTGTCTTACCCGTGCCCGGCCTGCCAGGGGATCGACTTCAACAATACCGGCAGTGACAACGACGCACTGCTTGCCGGTATTGTCAGCGCGAAGGAGCCTGGATACTATGTTTTCTCAGCACCGTGGGAGACCACTCAAACCCTGCTGGCCAGCCTCAATGCACTCGAACAGTCCAGCCTGTCGCCCCCGTCCACATATCAGGGGTCCGATACGATCTACGCCGTTTCCATTACGCCATCGGGAAGCGCCAGCCTGGCCACCTATAACGGCAATCTGAAGCCGCCGAACACCTATCCGAAGCTCGATCCGGATCCGGTAGCCCCCGCGCCATGCCAGTACTCGACCTTCTCATTGAAGGCAACGGGTTCACCCGCGAACATCAACACCAATGAAACTCTCTACTTCATACGCCATGCCAATGCTCATCCCTCCATCGTCTTCTCGAATGGGAACTTTGTTGCGGCGGGCCAGTGGCGCGCCCTCGATCTTGGGAACGCAATCTCCAGGGCGCTTAAAGGAAAACCCCAGCCCACCCACGTCTATTCACTCGACCCCGCCCAGGTGACTCCCAACGCCGGACTCACCGCCGCGGGACCGACTTCGTTTTCACACGACACGTTGGCCTTGACGGCTGAACCGTATGCCATCGCCAAAAACCTGCCGTATTCCCTGGTGTCCAGCTTTCTGCTGACTGACAAGAACGGACCTCAGGAAGCCAGCAATTATTTCTTTCAAGGCGGACAATTCACCAATAAGACCATTCTTGTGGCGTGGGAGCACAGCAACATTCCCCAGATACTGAGCGCGCTGCTTGCCAGTTACAGCAACGTTAGCAGCGCCCCGCCTCTTGCCTGGGATGCCTATGACTACGACTCCATCTGGACGGTAACCATTGACGGGGGCGGCAACCTGGCTGCCAACAACATTCTTTGTGAAGGTATTGACTCAGAGAATTTACCGGCCACGGCGCCGCAATTCTGACTGCCCTTGCTGAAAGGGCCACCACGGCCGCAAAAGGAGAAGCTCGAATGCCAGAACTATCACGTCGCACATTTCTCGAAGTGGCAAGCCTGGCGAGTGCAGGACTCATCAGTGGATGCAGTGGAGTTTCAAGCATTGCAGGCTCCCACAGGTTCTCGGTACCGGTTTTCTCCGACGTCCATTTCCAGCCATATATCAATCCATTTCTGCCCGGCAATACGGCACTGAATCCTCAATCCGTCGCGGATAATATGGCACTGGTAGCGCAACTTGACGCGGCGGATCCCTCCGATTGGCCGAACATTTTTACTGGAGCGGCGAACGCCAAGAACAACACGCCTTCCGCGCCTGGCGACGACACGAACTTTGCGCTGCTGACGCTGGCGCTCGAAAGCATCAAGCAGAACCTGGGAACAAGTCCGGTAGTCCTTTTTACAGGAGACTTTCTCGGCCACGGCCTGGACCAGCTCTATCCGATCTATTCGGCGAACAAGACGCCCGCCGAAGCAGCCGCATTTGTCGACAAGACTCTCACCTTTGTCTTGCAGCAGATCAGGACGGCTGTGGGCACGGTCCCCGTCTACTTTGCGCTTGGCAATTGCGATTCCTATACCGGTTATGGGCCGGACAGCATGTTTCTTTCGAACAACGCGCAACAGCTATACACGCTCGCATTAAATGGCACGGGAAATAGGCAGGATGTGATCGCATCGATCACCAATGGCGGATACTACGCGGTCGAGCCCGCGGGATTGAATCTGATGATCGTCGCGCTGAACACGTTCGCGCTTTCCCCCGGTGCTCCTCTTCCTGATCCAACCATGATCGCGGATCAGTTTACGTGGTTCGATGCCCAGCTTGCCAAGGCCAGTTCGTCCGGCAAAAAGGTGTGGCTGCTGATGCATGCACCTCCTGGAGCCGCGGAAGGCACCACCGCCGCAGCCTCCAATGACGTGAACGGGAAGATCACGGCTGCCACGATGTTGTGGGTTGACACCAATCAGGAAACGTTCATGGGCATTATTGGGAAGTATCCCGGCGTTATCTCTATGTCTCTTGCGGGTCATACGCACATGGACGAATTCCGGTTGATGTCTCCGGGCAACGCGCTGGCAGTTACCGCGGGCATCAGTGCGTTCTTTGGCAATAACCCCGCCTACAAGATCTTCGCGATCGACGGCTTGAGCCATGCCCCGTTTGACTATTCCGCAGTGAACTGCGACCTGCTGGCGACGTCCGCCGCATTCAGCAGCTATTACACATTTTCGAAAGCCTATAACCTCGAGGGCCCTCTCGCCACCTCGCTGTCGGAGCTGTTTACTACCCTGCTGGCATCGAATACAGCGAAGATGCAATACCAGGGCGCGTTCTACTCCGGTAACAACAGGTTGAATCCCATCACCGGCGCGAACTGGCCAGTGTACTGGTGTGGCATCGGATACATGGATGAACAGGAGTTTTTCAATGCTGTGAACGCTTTCTGACATTTGCCACCGAGCGCGCTTTTTCGCCGTTCAGTGTGCGTTTTTCGGGAAGTCGGCATCCTCTCCACTTACAGCTAGGAAAGAGGGATCAATGGTGATCCGGGGCACGACGGCTGTATCCTCAACGAATGGGCCGAGATCAAGAACGATGACGCCGCATCGTCATGAAATGCCATCGGGCAGACTTCGTTGCGGCGGTCCCACGTGAACGAATAGATCACACCTCGCAGATGACCCGCAATCTGGTGCGTACCTGCCAGCCCAACAAGTAGTCAATGATAAAAGAGATTGTGATTAAGAATCTGGCGTCCCAATTTGCGCTGACTTTCCGCAAAGGGGTGAATCCCGAAATACAATTCGAATGACCGTACGATGCGTATGGCCCCGACGCGATTGGGCGAAGGCGAGCGTACTGAGCGCTGCCTCTCGCGCTTGTTTCAATTCCGGGATTGTGAGGTTTACAAGGCGAGCCTTGGCAAACATCAAATATTGCCACTTGTTCTTCTTTTGTGCTGCCACCTACTTTTTTAGGATTCCGGAACAAGCCCGTCCTTTCCACATCTCGTCGCTCATAACTGCCCTGCCGCTTTTAGGTCGGGGGCAAACGAGGCGAGCGACATTACGAGCGTCAATGGCTTGTCACTCAAAGGCACAGCGCCGTAACTGGCGTACCATCGGGCCGCGCGATCGTTC
>NZ_JBARMD010000024.1:0-2946 GCF_049802275.1 Occallatibacter sp.
CTCTTGAAGCTGGCGAACCATCAGCGTTGACGTACAAAGGTTGATTGTCGCCCTCCTGTGCCGAACTCGAAGGATCTTCCAAACGTGAAGCTCGAGAAAGCCAAGACCGTAATAGTGAAGGTACTCGGGCAAATCGGTATGGTAGGAAATTACGACAGGCAGATGCAGCGCACCGCCGTGCTTGCCACCACCATAGTAGAGCCCGGCAATCCCGAGTAAAGCCGGATCGGCGACGTGAAGAATATCCGGCTTGAACTCCGCGAGAACCCTGCGCATGGAAGCGCGAGGAAGTGCCAGACGAAGTTCCGGGTATAGCGGGAAGGCCTTGCTCTTCATTCCCACCACGCGGCACTTTTCGAATTTCTCAATACCGCCGGCTGGGGAGAAGATGAGAACTTCGTGCCCAAGTTCGCAAAGCTGATGGATCGTCTGGCAAAGGGTGGTGACAATGCCATCCGTCTTGGGCAGAAAGGTCTCGGTAAAGAATGCGATTCTCATGTTTGTTTGCGAGTTTGAATCAAACGAGAGTAACACGCCACTTATGAGTCGCTGCTTTTCAACTTCACAGTGCGATCTAGCTTTGAACCTAGACTCGAGTGGTCTCGTCGGCGCATTCGAAAATGACGGACTGTTCATTTTGGAGCAATGATTCACGATGGAATTGTAAAAAACCTAACTTGCTGGCGGCATTCCTGCCAGTGCTTCTGATAGCTTTCCATTGGGACCTGCCTAGTCCGGACGCCTCCCCTAAATTCCCCAGGTCCCCCAACGAAGTGAAGGGCGCCTTCAAGTGCACCGCATGTTTCGATCTGTTTTTGCTCTAATTCCTTCGACTCACCGATCGATAAGATCGCGAGTTGGAGAGATGTCATTTCTCTTGAGGAAACTCTTTAACGAATCGCTCTATCGAATATCCAGGGACCACTAGGGAAAGGGGGAAAGTGGGAGACAGCTCAGTTTTCTACTCTTGGCGGGATGCTGAGGCTACAAGGCATTTTCGGTCGGGCGTTTCACTTCACAGTCATACCAATCAATCCCGAGAGACGCTGAAATTCCTTGCGTTGTTCGGCAGTCGTTACACCTTCATGCGCCAGCTCATGCATCGACTCGAGCAGCGCGCTGACGCCAATCACGGAGTGCGGGTGGACTACGGGCTGAGCTACTGGACGCCGCCCCTGCCGCCAAATCTGGCGTTCGATCTGGAGAGCGGGCAGATTGAGAAGCTTGGGCTTGCGCCGATCGTCTCGCTCACTGACCACGACAACATTGAAGCATCGCAATTGCTCCAGAACATTCGGGGCGAAAAGGACAGCCCGGTCTCTGTCGAGTGGACTGTTCCTTATGGATCACAGGCCTTCCATCTTGGTGTCCATAATCTTCCGCGAATCAAAGCTTACGAATGGATGCAGATTCTTGCTTCGTATACTGCTTGTCCCTCCGAAAGGCAGTTGAAGGAGGTCCTCGCTGCTCTCCACGCCGAACCCGAAGTGCTTGTCATTTTCAATCACCCGATGTGGGATCTGTATCGAGTTGGAGAGGATCTCCACATCCACATGGTGAACGAGTTTCTAAACAAAAACAGGGTGTGGATTCATGCAATTGAGTTGAATGGATTACGCAACTGGAAAGAGAACCGGAAGGCGTTGCAGCTCGGTGAGAGGTGGGGCATGGTTCTCATCTCCGGCGGCGACCGTCACGGACTGGAGCCGAACGCCAACATCAACCTGACCAAAGCCGATTGCTTCGATCAGTTTGCTCATGAGATCCGTTACGAGAAAGAGAGCAGGATTCTGTTCATGCCTCAATATGCAGAGCCATGGAAGCATCGGATTCTGCGGTCTGCCATCGATGCGGTGAGCCACTACCCTCAATTTCCGCTCGGTTCCCGAAACTGGGATGAACGCGTCTATCATCCCGACGGAAACGGAGTACCCAGGCCTTTGGCCACACTATGGCCCAACGGTACGGCTCCCCGCGCGATGAGATGGGGCATTGAAGCCGTGCAGCTGATGGGCCGAGGCGTCTTCTCCGGCGGCCTGCGCATGGCCTGGAGCGAGGTACATGAGTTACGTCTCGCGCTCGAGGGATACAAGATAAAAGCTCCCGAGGCGACCTTAGACGCACGCGTCATTAGCGCTGCCATCAACTTGGCGCAGACCCGCCTGACGGGAGATTCCGACTGACCATCTGCAGGCTTCCCGAAAGTCCCCCAAAACCGAAACCTCCGTAATTAATGGTGCCTATGCGCGGATGTCCGTGATGTGCAGAAAATGCCATTGCTGGAATCCCCAAGCAGGTCAAAACCACTCATAGAGACCGGCAAAAATACCTATCGATAAACCGGGCGCCATCCCGATGCATGGACGCCGCACGCGTCCGGAAAACTGGCGCGGAGCCGACACTTCGGAATTAATCGGGCTCCGTGAGCGCATTGGCGGAGATTAGCGGCCAATATTTTTGAATCTAATAAATGTGAAATCGCTTGATGTAGCGCAGGTGGGAGACTCGTTGTATTATTTTTCAGCTGGATTTCTTACCTTCAAACAGAGTGAGTTCACTTCTTGTTTGAGTGCGGATCGGCCGTTGCTGAAACTAGACTGCCTCGTAGAGGCAAGAGGTAGCCTCGTGGCGGGCCTCCGCTACCAGGAATCCATCGTGCGTTGCAGAGGCGCAAATGAGACTGGCATTCTCGTCCTTACGCGGAGTATCGGGCTGGTGAAGATCTAGCCTGATCGGCCTCCCAACGCGCAATATTTCACACACCTCAGAATGGGAACTGATTGGCCGCCTATGGCCTGTTGGCGCCACTTGAACTGGTTCCAGAGTTTTCGCTTCTGTTGGACGCGTTCGGCCTCCGCTAGATGGCGTCAATACACAAACGGAATCAGCTTGCTGGTTCGTGCCGCATACTCATCGAATGCCGCACCGTAGTGATCATGCAAGTGC
>NZ_JBARMD010000025.1:0-5509 GCF_049802275.1 Occallatibacter sp.
GGGCAACGCGGGTTCGTCCCTATCAACTTGCATGACAAGTCTCTTGAGCGGTTGTCTGATCGCCTTGATGTAGATTTCCGTGGAAGACGATCGTTCCAACGCCGCCAAACGCGCAATTGGGAGATCAGGTCAATGAGGCAGAATCGTAGAAGGATCGTAATCATCGGCGGCGGTATTGCCGGGCTTAGCACCGCCGTGTATGCGCTGAAGTGCGGCTACCAGGTTGAAGTACTTGAAATGCATGACATGGCTGGCGGCCTTGCAATGAGTTGGCGTCGCGGCCAATACACCTTTGAAACGTGCCTGCACTGGCTGGTTGGCTCAAGTCCGATTGGGGAGTTCCACGCACAATGGAGAGAAATACTTGATATTGAGAAGCTGACCTTTATCAATCCGGAAGAGTTTGTCCGTATCGAAACCGAGAACGGCGAGAAGCTGAGTGTCTACACCAACGTGGATCACCTGGAGGCGGAACTTCTCAGACGTGCTCCGCAGGATGCCGTCGCGATCAGGGATCTTACGCGCTCAATCCGCAGTCTCGGCAAATTCAGGGTCCTCGACCCTTCGGGAGGCCTGGCCGAAAACTGGCGCAACATCCTCCGTGACCTGCCGATCTTTCCACTGCTCGGCAAACTGACGAAGATGAGCGGCGCAGAATATGGCAGTCGCTTCTCCGATCCGCTTCTGAGGAACTTCTTCTCCAGCGGTGATATTGGAAAAATGTCCGCCATCGCCATGATCCTTTCGCTGGCCTGGATGAACACAGGCAATGCGGGCTATTGCATCGGCGGATCGCAGGCGTTAATCCGGCTTATCGAAGACAAGATCAAGAGTCTCGGCGGGAAGATCCGTTTCAAAGCCAAAGTCGAGAAAATTCTGGTGGAGAACGACAGGGCGATCGGTGTGGAGTTGGCCAACGGGGAGATCGTCGCAGCCGATTGGGTTATCTCTGCAGCCGATGGTCACGCCACGATCTTTGATCTCCTGGGCGGCAAATACGTCGATGCGGCAACGCGGAGCAGGTATGACGAAAAAGAATTGTTCGCTTCGTACGTCCAGGTGTCGCTCGGTGTGGCGCTTGATCTCAGCGATCAACCTCCAATGATTACGCAGGTTGTTGCAACTCCGCTCATGGTGGACCCCGGCACCGAACTTGATCATGTTCCGTTCCGGTTCTTCCACTTCGATCCGACGTTCGCCCCGAAGGGCAAAACCGCCGTCACCAGCGTTCTTCCGACGCGAAACTTCACGTATTGGACCGATATGCGCGGCAAGGATTTAGCCGGTTACCAGGCCCAAAAACACCGTGTCGCCGACTCCATAATCTCCGTCTTGGAAAAGCGGGTCCCTGGCGTGCGCGAAGCAATCGAGGTAGTCGACGTGTCGACGCCAGCCTCTGTCATCCGCTACACCGGTAACTGGAAGGGAACCATGGAGGGATGGCTGGTTGAGCCTGGCGCAAGCTTCAGGCCTCTGCCCAACACTCTTCCCGGGTTAAGTGGCTTCGTGATGGTAGGACAATGGGTTATGCCCGGTGGAGGGCTTCCCTCGGGCCCCATGACCGCCCGCCCTGCAATGAAGGCAATTTGCAAGCAGGATCGGATAGACTTTACACCCTGGCTAGATGCACAGGAAGCCGTACTTATAGCGGATGAACCGGTCGAGCGATAGCAAAGAGGCAGGCTGCTCCTCCGGAAAGCTGATTCAGATCTGCGACCATCTCGGGGGCGCGCGTCGTGACAGCCAAAGCATTAATATCGCCATTCCACAGTCCGAAGCCGCACCAAACCACAATGAAGCGTGGGCATAAAGAACGAATAGGAGTAACAATCCGGCACTGAGGGCGAGGGCCCAGGCACGCCACCATTGCCGCCAACAGAACACGAGTACGATCGAAATCGCAAACTCCGCAAACGCGAGAATCCAGATCGCGATTTCTATCGCCTCGCTTACAAGCGACTCGGGGACACGGCCTTCAACGCGATCCCTTATGCCTGCCAGGATCTTTGGCACGGCAACGTGATCGGCGAACTCCGTAAACAGGTCCAGCGCTAAAGCACTACTTGCTCGGTGATATCGAAGCCGAATGCGACTTACGAGGCGCGTGTTGCTCTCGTCGACTGGATATAGCGCCCACGTGAAGGCGCCATCGTGAGGCACTGCCTCGCTTTGCCAGATCAGGAACTGGTTGGGTTCGATTTGTCCGAAAGTCAGATGCGCGACCTTACTGATGGGAAGTACACCGCCAGTTTTCGGATGCTGCAAATCCGGCACAATCGATTCAGCGCTGCGGATACCCGTCTTGCTGCCAATATTCTCGATGAGGTCGTAGCCGTAGTACCCGGCCCGGTCAAATCCCATCTGCGCAATCCAGGGCCAGATATCCTCCGGCCGACCTCGAATGGTGATGGCTCGTGTCGCCACGAAGTTCGGATTGGCGACCAGGTCGTCGCCGGGCATTGACCGCCTCATCTCCTCTGTCGCGGCACCCCAGCGTAGTTGTGATGGGCGAATGAAGAATAGATATACCGTGATCAGGATCACTAACACAACAAAGACACTGAATGATCTCACCATCCTGGAGTCAAGCTTCATTCGACTTCTCCGTACGGCTGATCATTCTAGGAACACAGTATTTCCACCAAAAGTTTATTGCTAGCTGCTATTCCAGTCTGTGATAACGCCCCGTGAATAGGTTCAGTTTCAGACTCATTGTCACAGCGGAATGCCCTGCTGCCGTTGTACTCTTCCTGCGATTGGTTTGTCGGGATCCGGGAGAATTACACCTAACAGGTGCCACAGAAATGGCAGACACCATGATTTGTTGGGCGATGGCGCATTGTTGAAAGTTGAAACCGTGGGCAGACTGTTTTCAAAGCGGCATTCTCTTTTGCTATTGGCGGCCCTGCTGACTCTCGCGGTCGCGGTCTACAGCTTCATATGGGCGTATTACATTCGGTCCCTGCCACAGAGCAGGATAGGTGTCGTACTTCGACAATATTCCTCTGAAGAGAAGCAACTCGATCTGGTTCGAGTTAGCACTGGCAGTCCAGCGGAGAGAGCTGGATTGAGACCCGGCGATCACATCGCCGAAATCAACGGGCAGCCTCTCGACTCAATCGAGCCCTGGATAGATTCCGTCGTGTGGGCGAAACCGAACTCTCCCGTCGTGTTTACACTCAAGCGAGGTTCAGAAGCAGCATTCCAACGCACAGTTATCACGCCCGATCTACCACGCGAGCTAATCCATCCGACCTTCTTCCAGGTGGTCGTCATGAATTCGCTCTTAAGTTATCCTTTATTCTTCCTTGGCGTGGGAATGGCCGTGCTTTGGTTCCGTCCACTGGACCGGAACGCGTGGTTACTGGCCATCATGTTCACCGGCTTTATCGCCCTCGCCCCGTTTGTGAATTCGGAAACCGAGCCCCTGGTCCCGGTCGCTATCCGTCGATTTGCACTGACTTTCCAGTTCGTGTTTCAGGCACTGTTTCCTGCAATCTTCTATTACTTCTTCGCCGTCTTTCCCGTTCCCTCCCCGTTGGATCGCAGAGTGCCATGGCTGAAATTTGCATTGCTTGGAACAACTGCTCTGATCGAGTTACCGCTGGCGTGGACCGTAGCGACAACAGGGTCTATGGCGACGATTTTCCAGGTCACCGAATGGATCAAAGGATGGTTTGACCCTACACCCGTTTCAACGGGCTATTTGGTTGGCGCGCTCTGCCTGGGATTGGTCTCTCTGGCCTGGAATGGTTGGCGCGCACCCACTGTGGAAGCGAAACGGAAGATTCGCGTACTGGCTTTGGGAACGGCTGCTGGGCTGGTTCCCATGCTTGGCATGACCGTCTACGTTCTCCAGTCGGGAAAGGAAGTCAGCCCTCTGAGTCTGCCGTTTTATCTCTGGATCTTCAACGTAGCAGCACTCATCCTTGTGCCTCTTTCATTCGCGTATGCCGTGGTGAAACACAGGGTGATGGATATTCCGGTCCTGCTCAAGCGTAGCGCCCGGTACTTGCTCGTACGCCGCGGGTTCGCCCTCTTCATTACGATCGCGAGCATCGGAGCCGCATGGGCCTTCGTCCGGTTCTTCTTTCAATTCTTTCCATGGCTGCGCGAGACCGGCAGCGGTGCAGTCGTTACCGTTGGAATGGCGGGGGCAGGTGTAGGAGGTCTGATTGCTGTCGGCACATCCCGGATTCAGGACCGCGTGCGACACCGCCTCGACCGAGCTTTTTTTCGCGGTCAATACGATGCGCGGCAAATCCTCGAAGATCTAGCCGAGCGAATCCGTAAAGTCCAGAAGACAACTCAACTGGCAGCACTGCTCGAGGAACAGATCACTAAAGCGCTGAATCCCTCTGCGCTGACTCTCTATGTCGAAGTCGCCGATGGCGTATTGCAGACCTCTGCAGACGGCGTCCGTTCTGATTTGCACCGGCTCACAACCGAACACCCGTTGCTCAAGGAGATTGCGCGGCGAGGCCAACCTGTCGACGTGCCGCCGCCGGATTCGGATCTATTCAAGCCGTTTTCGATGATTGAGCCGCTTCGGTGCGAGTGCATCGTTCCGCTCCCTGCACGTGATGGCGGGCTGGTAGGCGTCATTGTTCTCGGTCCACGATTATCGGAAGAACCATATTCCGAAGAAGACAAACGACTTCTAAGTTCAGTTGCGAATCAGGCGGGAGTCGCCATCGAAAGCATTCGCCTAGCCGAAAAGATGGCCGCGCAGCTCGTTGCTGAGCGACGAACAGCCTATGAGTCAGAAATGGCTCGGCAAGTCCAAGCTCGCTTGTTGCCTCAGCGCGCACCCGTTATGCAGACACTTGATTACGCAGGTGTCTGCATACAGGCTCGCGCTGTCGGGGGTGACTATTACGACTTTCTCGACGTTGGTGCGGGAAGAATCGCCATCGTCCTCGCAGATGTTTCAGGCAAAGGAATGCCGGCCGCACTCTTGATGGCTGGCCTGCAGGCGACAATGCGCACCCACTGTACGGCGGGACGGGACAACCTTGCGACGATGATGCGGCAGGTAAACAAACTTCTCTACGAGTCGACGGCTCCGCAGCACTTCGTCACCTTGTTTGTCGCCGAGTACGACGATGCAAGCCATCGCCTCCAATTCGTAAACTGCGGCCACAATCCACCTATCCTGCTCACTCGCAGCGGAATCGTGCAGCGTCTCTGTGCAACAGCCTGTGTATTGGGTGCTTTTCCCCAGTGGGAGTGCACTGTCGAAGAGGTCACGATGAATTTGGGCGACACCGTTGCACTCTTCACCGATGGTGTGACGGAGGCGGCCAACAAGGAGGGGGAGGAGTTCGGCGAGGAGCGCCTGATCGCCGCCTTGTGCGAGCATCGCGGCCAACCGGCAGACCAGACGCTCGAAGCGGTAACCCGTCTCGCGCTGGCTTTCGGTGGAAGTGATCAGGCCGACGATCTCACGATGATCGTCGCGCGTGTCGTCGAAATGCCGGGAACAGCAGCAACGGATGGTGCCCGTGAG
>NZ_JBARMD010000026.1:0-6090 GCF_049802275.1 Occallatibacter sp.
AGCATGTTCTTACTAAAACGGCCCCGCATGCAGCAGAACGCCATAAAATGTAACGATTCCAATCAGGATGACGGCCATGGCAACCACGAAGGAGACGGACACCTTTTCCCGCTTTCGAGAAGGGCCGATCTCGCGTAGAAACATCCTGTGCTGCCATGCCGCAGCCATCAATCCCAGAGTACCCACCGTGATTAAGCTCAATCCCAGATTGCGTGGAGCATTTGGACGACGGACAATACCCGCCGCAAGGTCTTCGGCCTTGTACTGGAAGAATTTGTAGATTGTAAAGCCGAATCCGATCATAGAAAGCGCCGTGCGTATCCACGCCATCAGTGTTCTTTCCGCTGCCATCACCGAGCGCTCGACGGCTAAATCGGTTCGCTCTTCGGCAAGAACGATCCCTCTGTCTTTTCGTTCTTTCTCAACATCCATTGGACTAGTCCTCAAACCGCCTTCTTTGAAGGTGCCGGCGCTGCTTTCTTCTCTCGAGCGAAGCGCGTGACCAATCCACGCAGCGTCAGGTAGGGCACGAGCGCCAGTATGAAGGCCACAATGAGGGCCTCACCGGGATAAACGAAATGCAATTCGATGATCTGGTACACGACGTCCAGCACCACGGCGAGGATGAATACTTTGCCGACACTCTTCCAACCGTCCTTGAGCAAGCCCTCACGTTGGTGGGGATCGGAGAGAATCGACCACAGATACGGCGGTCTACCTGCTTTGGCATCCGCCAGCCCTGAGCGAATCGCGAAGAATGCCGCCATGCACGGTTGCAGCACCAGTCTGAATTTCATAGGCCCGCTCACGCGAGCGATGAGTTGTGTTCCGACGCGCTCCCACATATGGTCCATGACATTCCCCTCCGCTGTACTCAGCCCGGTTGCAACCCAATCGATGACGCTTGACTCTTCAGAAGACAATTACGCCTGCACGGTCGGTCCCTCGGCGGGCGCTTCGAACGGCACAATCTGTGCCCAGTGCTCTTTCACCGCAATGACCCGGAAGATAAACGCTACACCAACTGCAATCAACGTGATAGGAAAGAACTCGGTGCTGTTGTTCTTCATCTGAATCGCGATTATTGTGTAGACCGAACTCGCAAGCACTGCCGTTGTTACGAGGTGTTCCGATGGCCTCACGATCTCGGGCGTCACGCCGGAGAAGAGATCGATGAATACTCCACCGGCGGTGGTCGCGGCCATCCCAATGAGAATTGCAGCCCAGAATCCGAGGCCATGATCGAGAGCTCTATGCGCTCCTAAAATCGCAAACCATGGCAGCGTGAATGACTTGAAGAAGGCCAACAGCCTCTTTCGAAACCACTCCTCTTTCTTGTCGGCAAGCCAGTAGATCAGAAGGCCAAGCACTCCGGAACCCAGGCAGACGAAGAAATAGGCGGGGTCCTTGAGTGGCGCAGGAATTTCATTGAGCAATATGTCGCGCGTCACGCCGCCGCCGATTCCACCAAAGAAACCCATGATCAACAATCCAACAACCGCATAGCCACGATTGTGCGACGGATTGCGGGCAACGAGCACCCCGTTCAGGGCGTTGATACCAGCAGAGAACAAGTCGACATTTGGAAAACTCGGTAGATACACTGAATTTCCTCCTTAACCGGTTTGTCCCGGGCTCGCGAATTGCGCGATTATCAAATCTGATCTTCAGTTCGTTTTGAATCAGAAAGAACAACGCTATCGCGTGATACAGGATGAACCGACTCTTCTATATCAAGCTCTCCCACTGCCCCTAGAACCCGTTCTCCAGCGGCAACCCTCGAGGATTGCCACGGCCAATGACCTTCAAGTTCCACGACCAAGGACCAACTGAGAAACGTTCTAACAACAACCAGTGCGCCGAGAATTTCCAGGCCCTGGGCAGTCAGATCGAGCAAAACTGTTCGGATCACATCCGCCGCAACTAGAATCTCAAGCGCCAGCATCAGTGACCGGCCAAGCAGCCGCTTATAGGCGCTGTATGAGGATGGTGACCGCTTCGCCAATTGCAGGACATAACGCCCGAAACCAAAAACGATCGAGACAATAATGATTACGACCGCCAGCGCCTGGATTCCTTCTGACGACATTTCAATCCATTCGCGCACGTTATTCATCCCGACTCAGAGACGTGCACCTGAATCGCAATCCGCGCGAACTCGTGCAAGACCTCAGAAGACTTCCTTCTCGTGGAGGATAAGAGTCCGAGTCGTAGAGCCGCAACTGTCACATTTAACAGGGGGCACGGGACGCCGTTTCTTAGTTTGGAAGCACATGGCAACTCGTTGTAGATTGGCGCAAACTGACGCCAGACATGAGACGCGACTAACACCCTTGGCAAGTTGCCATGCTCATAAATGCTGGCGCAGATCCGACTACCCTTCCTGATCGACACGTGCCCAGATGTTGACTCGGGCTTTGAGTCTGAACAGCCGCCCTAATTAACGCCCGCCGTTCCCTTCCAATCGATCACATCCACCAGCTTCCAGGGATTTTGTGTCAGATCCCACTGCAGTTTGCCCTCTTTATCAAGGATGAGCTGCGCCGCAGGATAAACAACGCCAGTGCTCTTGCCCTTATCCTGATCGTTGATTTCAATAATGCCGGCGGTCAGATTGAAGGACTGCGACTGAGTGTCGAAGTAGGCTTCGCTCATCCTGATTTGGCGATTCGTCACGAATACGATCTTGCGACCTGTCGGCGTCGGAATCATCTTGATGTAGGAACAGTCGTAGCCGAGTGTTCCAGTAATCTCAACGTGACCTACCGCCTTCATTTTTTGCAACGCGTTCGCCAGTCCATTCGATTGGCCCTTCTCATACGCCTCGACAAGTATCTGCCTGTCCGCTGGAGTCGAGAATTCATAGATGTTCAGAGTCACACCAATATTGGCACCCATTTGGGTTCCGGTCCCCATAGCCTGGGCTTCGATCGTTTCGTATTTTTCTCTTGCAAGGCCGGGCTGGCTCGTCAACATGAACAAGCCCATCACGAGGCCACAGCCGATAACAACCCTAGCAATTCCTTCGCGCCTGTACATAAGTTCCTCCGTACCGAACGATTGTGTGGCGGGTCTCTACCTCACCGGCCGCTGAAACCTCACCGCAAATTCTGTTGTTGAAACGCACGTCACTGAATGCACTCTCAGCAGTGAAGCACTGCAGCGCTGCAGAGATCAGGCGTACGTGCCAAAGATTCACATCAGCAGCGTCATCGAAACTCAGAAGCTGCACAACTGTCAGATGTGACAGGGCAAAAGAATTGACTCCAAGACGTTCGCAGCGCTCGTTGATAACCCGGACAAGTGATTCAACGATCCTGCTGTCAGTTCTGCCAGTAGCGCAATGGTCGACGATTGAAGAAACTCTCAGTGAGAAGAATTCGGATATCACCCTTGAAATTCGTCAACGATTGTCAAGGGCGGGTGAAGTGTCTTCTTGAAAGCACAAGTGACGCAAGGTGGATCAAGTTGTGGGGTCGACCTCTCAGCTCTCGGATGGCTTTGGAGAATAAAGTAGCGTTTGAGTGACGCATGATGCACACAGCCCCGACTTTGCGACTAATACTGACGTTTTGGCTTTTTGCAGCATGTTCGCTATTCGTAATCGCTCAACAAACGGCCCATTCATCCGGTTCGGAGTTTGAGGGAGACTCGTACGGCGAGACCTTTGCGCAAGAATCCACGTCGGTGCAGAATCAAGTGTCGGCAGGAGTAGCTGCAGCCGCGCCGCATGAAAAGAAATCAAAAGAGAAGAAGAAGAAGAGCGAAAAGCGGGGCTCATTCGTTGTCGCTCCACTCCCGATTTCAAGCCCTGCCATCGGTTCAGGCATCGTTCCGGTGGTCGGCTATATCTTTCCGATCACGCGCAAGGACAAAGTCTCTCCGCCCTCGGTGGTCGGGGCAGGCGGTTTAATCACGGATAACGGAAGTAGAGCATGGGGATTGGCAACACAACTCTACTTTAAAGAGAATGGCTATCGAGCCACTGTCTTTTATGTCCGCGGCAACCTTAACTACGATCTATACGGTTCTGGAGAATTCACTGGATTCAAGCTGCCCCTCGTTCAGACCGGCGAAGCTTTCCAGGCGGAGTTTTTGCGTCGCATCGTGTGGCAGTTTTTTCTGGGTCCCCGCGCTATTACAGGAAATTCGCTTATCACTGTCGAGCCGAACATGAGTAAGCAGCCTTTGCCTCCGGACGTTGGACTGCATACTCAGCTCACCGGCATTGGTTTTCGGCTGATCCGAGATACCAGCCCAAACCGGTTCTATCCTACAAGTGGGACCTATTTTAATTTCACATCCGATTTCTATTCTCCTGACTGGGGTAGCAAGTACACCTTGCAGTCTTACAGAGCGTCCTTTGATAAATATTGGAGTTTAAGCAAGAGCCAGGTTTTGGTTTCTGATAGCTATGGCTGCACGACTGGTGGTAAACCTCCCTTTTACATGAACTGCATTTACGGCAGCAGTAATGAACTCCGCGGGTATGTAGCTGGAAAATATTTTGATCGACATATGGTAACTACCCAGGTTGAATACCGCCTCGCGCTTCCTTACAGGTTGGGCGTAGTCGGATTCGGCGGCATCGGCGAAGCAATCCCCGGTGGCGACGAGCTTTTATTCCAAAACAACAGCTTTCTGCCTGCCGGCGGCACAGGGCTGAGGCTGCTGTTAAGCAAGCCTTACCATGTCAATTTGCGCTCCGACTTCGCATGGGGCAAGGACGGCCACACGTTCACCCTCGGGGTTGGCGAAGCATTCTAGCGTTAAGAACAGATCCCACGATACAGCAGACCTGCCTCCGGACTATGGGCGCGCTTCTCTCGCCCGGATCGCCGATTCATCGGATTCGCAAATTCACAAAGGTCTTAATTCGCACTCAGCGAATGGGAGAGAATGATCAGGTTTTGGGGTTGCACACTGATCAGGCCGTTACGAGGACTGTCAATGTCGGCGACAAGAAAGAACGATATAGAAACAGCAAGGGGCACGATCAGCAGCAGCACCGCGGCTCTCCTGCGCGCTCCGTATCCGATCAAAAAGTTGCAGCCGAAGGCGATCGCTCTCATCAACAGCCATGCCGCAACTGGAATGCGGTTCAACCAGGCGGCAGTTGTGTAACCCTGCGAGTTCAAGACATCGTTCATACCAGCCAGGGCAAGGCCGGTGAGTGCATTTGGCTGAGCCACAGCCGGATCTCGCACAGTGGCCCACAAGTCGCTTTGCAATTGAGCGGTGGTAGTGTTGATCTGCAGCAATTCATTTTTGTCGCGGCTCTTATAGAACAAAATCCGCTGATCAAGGTACTTCTTCAGAAGGTCTCGCGCCTTTGCAGCGTCGGCAGCAGGCAGCACGTCTACGCGGACGTATTCCGTACCAATCGCATTGGCCTCTGCTTCCTCAAGATTCTTCCTCTGATCGTACCTGCTGATCGCCATCGAAAAAGTGAATCCGATAAGCAGACCAAGCAGCGTCAACGTAGAGGTTAGAACTGTGCCGAAGTCATCCCGCTCTTCATCTTTGAGCGGTCGCATACTGTGCCCAAACAGGGCTCCAAGGTTGGCCGACAACCACATCGCGATTAACGTAATCACTAGTACGAAAATGGGTTGGCTAATTAGACGACTCATGAGCCTCCTCTCTCAGGCAATGGCGAGGCTAAAGTTTGAACCTGTGTAGTCGGCATCAATTCCTTCAATTCAGATTTCTGTCTTTGTAGTACTTGGTGCCCTTGGCGGTGATTTTGGCGGCAGGCCTTTGTCGATCATCTGATACGTCCCTATTCCGTCCGAAACCGACGCGCGCATGACAAGTCTCGGCCTTTGTTTAAAATTCTCACGCACGGTTCTACGACCAGACAAGCTGAAAAGACACGCCTCATGTTGCGTTGCGAATCAGCTCATCCGGTCAACAGTACGTGAGAAGGTCGGCTTCATTCCGGTTTGAGCGTGAGCCGTTGAACGAGTGCAAAGGTCAATGCCGACTCTGAAGGAAGTTCGATGTCTCTGTTGTTGCCCGATGCTCCGGCGCCCACCGCTCCGGCGGTGACGCCGACCAGCGCGCCGATCGCAGCTCCCTTTCCTCCAC
>NZ_JBARMD010000027.1:0-4727 GCF_049802275.1 Occallatibacter sp.
GACCATGGCACGCTCTGCGTGAGCTGCCATACGCAGGCGAGCTATGCGCTTGCGCGGCCCGCGTTGCGCGGTCAGGTTCGTGAGCATGCACCGTCCGCGCCGGAGCAGGTGATGCTGGCCAGCGTTGAAAAGCGTGTTCGTGACTGGAAGGACGTGCAGCCCTTCTACAGCGATGCTGTTTACGGCGCCGGAAAAGAAGTGGAGTCGCGCAACGCCGAGTCCGTGCTGAACGCCATCATCCTTGACAGCTATGACGTGCCGCAGGGAAAACTCAGCGAACGCACGCGGATGGCTTTTGACAATGCGTGGGCGCTGCAATCCAAATCCGGTCCGGAAGCGGGCGCGTGGGTGTGGCAGAACTTCGATTACACGCCGTGGGAGTCAAAGGAATCGCAGTACCATTGGGCGGCGATGATGGCGCTTGCGGTGGCTGGCGCGCCCGACAATTACGCTGGCGAGCCCAAGGTTGCGGCGAACCTCATTGCTTTGCGTGGCTACCTGCAGAGCCATTATGACGCGCAACCGCTGGTAAATAAATTGGTCGCAATGTGGGCTGCGAAATTCTTCCCCGGTGTGATGACCCACGAGCAGAAGGATGCCCTCGTCGACGAAGTGATTCGACTGCAGCATGAAGACGGTGGTTGGAGTCTCGCCGAACTGGGCACGTGGAAACGCCGCGACAATACTCCGCTAGAAACCAGATCTGACGGCTATGCCACCGGACTCGTCGTGCTTGTTCTCGAGGAAAGCCCAGTCAACGCAAACAAGAAAGCCCATGTGGAACGCGGCCTGGCGTGGCTCGAAGCGAACCAGGACAAGAACACGGGCGCATGGCCGGCCTGGTCGCTTAACAAGAATCGCGATCCCAATTCAGATGTGGGCAAGTTCATGAGCGATGCAGCCACGAGCTACGCGGTGCTGGCGCTCGAAGACCGGCGATAGCGGCAGGGGCCAATGCCCCGATCATTTTTCGCCGTTGCGGCATGACTGAACAGTTCTGTAAAAAACTTCAGCCCTTGAATGACGCATCGCACAGGGGCTAAAGCCCGCACGTGTTTGAGGGCTTTACGGCACGACTGAAGTCGTGCCCTGATACAAAACTCCCGTCAGAGTTGGTTTTTCACCAAGCTGTAGAGTCTTGCCCTGATACAAAACAGACGGCAGTGATTTTTTGCCGAGCTGTGAGGTCAAGACACGTTACAAAACCCGCGCGTCGGCGGCAAGCGAAGACGCATCTAATTTCGGACTTCGCACATGATGCCGATGGTGTTGCCTTCGGTGTCCTTGATAAATGCCATCCACAGATCGTGATCGGGCATTTTCGCGATGAGGTGCGGTTCCTGGAAGAACTCAACTCCACGCGATTTGAGAGCGGCATGTGTGGCCTGAATGTCGTGAACCTGGTAATACAGGATGGTGCCGCCACGTGGTTCCGGCTTCTCGGGCGTGGTGAGCATGAGGCGGACGTCGCCGCACTGGAGGAAGGCCAGGTGTCCGGCGTCGAAGAGGAACTTCATGCCGAGGGTGTTCTGGTAGAAGTCTTTGGCGCGGGTGAGGTCGTCGACAGTGATGGCGATCTGTCCGATTCTCTCGAGGCTGACCACGGCGGGAGCGACATCGGGATGACTCATGGGGTTCTCTCCGAGTTCGTTAGCTCAGCTAACGATATATCATGGGTCGAAGGGCATATGTCAATAGAAAAACGAACGGATGCTGCCGTGCTGGCGGACCAACTTCATTCGGCGGCCATTCATCTACTGCGCAAGCTGCGGCGCGAGGACGCGGCAAGCGGGCTGAATGCGCCGCGGTTGTCGGCGTTGTCGGTGATTGTGTTTGCGGGACCGGTGACGCTGGGAGATCTTGCGGCTGCTGAACAGGTGCGCCCGCCGACGATGACGCGCATTGTGGATGCGCTTGCCGACCAAGGTCTCGTCGTGAAGAAGAAGAATGCGGACGATGGACGCAGCACCTTGATTCATGCGACGGCGGCGGGAAAGAAACTGCTTATGCGGGGACGCGAACGGCGGGTGCGCGCGCTGGCCGTGCGAATTGCGACGCTGGATGCGAAGGAACGTGCTGCGCTTGGGGAAGCTGCGGAGATTCTGCGAAAGGTGATCGCCGCGATTTGAGCCTCGACTGAGATTTGAGGTTGGATTCGGGCAGGCCACGGCGCACGGAATCACCATCCGGAAGTGGGGTTGTAGATCAATGCCGTTGGATGGGGACGCTTTGGTTGCGTCTCCCATTTTTGGAGCGCGCTTTTGGTGGTGCCGAGTGTCCGCGATGTGGCGCTGGAGGATCCGACAAACGACTGCAGTCGTTAATGACGAGTTGCGCCACCCAGCGACCGTGAAAATAGAGGAGCCGATCATTGTGCTTTCCCACCCAAGCTGCGCTTGGATGGGGCACCCACGTTTCGTGCCGATTTTGAATTATCAGGGCAGATCCTTCCACTTCGGCGGGATGACATTGTGGGAGGCGTGCTGCTGTGAATTGGAATCTCGGCCTCCCACCCAAGCGGAGCTTGGATGGGGCACCTAATGTTCCCGTGATGGCTAGCGCAGGTCGGGCAGGTCGGCGGGGATTTCGATGGACACCAGTGTTCCACGGCCCGGGTTGCTGATGATCTTGAAGGTGGCCTGCGCGCCGTAGAGAACTTCGAGGCGCTCCCGCACATTCTTCATGCCGATGCCGGCGCCGTTGCTGGTCAATCCTGTGCGTGGGCGGTCGCCCATGCCTACGCCGTCGTCGGCTACTTCGATGAGGACGCGGTCGCCGGTGAGCTTGCTGCGCAGGGTGACGGTTCCACCGTGGATGCGTGGTTCAAGACCGTGCTTGATGCTGTTTTCGATGAGAGGCTGTAGCAGGATGCTGGGGACGAGGATGTCGAGGGTTTGCGGGTCGATCTCTTTTTCGACATGCAGCTTGTCGGCGCCGAAGCGGACCACTTCGATATCGAGATAGTCGTCGGTGAAGCTGAGTTCATCTCGGAGAGGCACATAGGTGTCGTGATCTTTGAGAAGCGCCCTCAGGATGTTCGCGAGCTTTACTGTCATTTCGCGGGCGAGTTCGGGCTTTACGCGGACAAGGGACGCAATCGAGTTGAGGGTGTTGAAAAGGAAATGGGGATTGATCTGACGCTGCAGAGCGTCAAGCCGGGCTTCCAGCAGGAGATGCTTTTGCTCTTCGAGTTTCATTTCGATGCGGAGGGCATTCCACACCTTGAGAGCAATACCGACGACGATGGGTGCGCTGATCCAAACCAGCAACTGCACCCACGGCTGGGTCGCGACCAGGGCAAACAGTTTGTGAGGAAACATGCGCGCAATCCAATCGCGGCATGCCTCGGCGGCGACGATGAGAAACAGCATGAGGAACTGGCGGTCGATGCGTGGCCGGCGCAGGATGCGGCGCACCCAGCGATAGAGACTCAGATCGACGAACGGGGTGAACGACCAGATTTCTTCCTTCTCCACGAAACTGCCCAGCACTCCAGCGAGCAGGCCAACGGCGGCATTGAACGGGAGCGAAAGATACTCTCCGTGGTGGATCGCGGGAGCGGCAAGTACAACGCCGCCGAGCATTGCCCAGCGCGGACCGACGAGCAGGCCGAGAAGGATGATGGTTTCGAAAGAAATATCGGCAGCGAGAAAGTTGGGGACCGCTGTGCGGATCCAGACGCCGAGAGTGAGGGGAACGAGGAAGAACGCCAGCAGGGCCAAGGTTTGCCGGGGGCGGCGATGCTCGGCGAAGAACAGGCGACGGAAGGTGCTGCCGCGCGCCAGCACGCTGGCAACGGAAGCCACCACCCCCAACTTCACCAGCAGGGTGATCAGGATGAGCCTGTCAGTCACCTCACCACTGTATCGCGCGGTGGAGGCACGGCCCAAACGCAAACGGGCGACGGTTCAGCACTTTGCGCGCGTTTGGCAGGGGCGGATGGTGCGCCCGGTGACGCCGGTCGCTGGATAGTTAGAGTTCGCAAAGTAGAATGGAACTATGGCATTTGAAAGCGTGAAGAAAGTCGCCGAGGCCGATTTTCCCACCCGGTGGGGAGCTTTCCGCATCCTCGGGTTTGAGGGGACACTGCCGGCCAAGACTGAATCGCATGACCGGTCTGGGTCGCCTGCGCAGCCCGGCAAGGTTGAGGGGTTGGTGGCGCTGGTGATGGGCGACATTCACTCATCGCCGCCGCTGGTGCGGATCCACTCGCAGTGCCTGACGGGCGATGTTTTTGGTTCGCTACGCTGCGATTGCCGGCTGCAACTCGAAATGGCGCTCTCGAAGATTGCCGAGGAGGGCGCCGGCGTTTTGCTTTATGAGCAGCAGGAGGGCCGGGGGATCGGGCTGATGGCAAAACTGAAGGCCTATGAGCTGCAGGACGCCGGACTCGACACCGTTGAAGCCAACGTCGAACTGGGGTTCGAGGCCGACTATCGGGAATATGAACTGCCGGCGCGCGTGCTGAAGATGCTGGGTGTGACGGCGGTGAAGTTGATGACCAACAATCCCGATAAGGTTGAGGCGCTTGAGTCCGCGGGAATTACGGTTGCGGAGCGCGTCTCAGCAGAGGTGGAGTCGCAGGAGACGTTTGCGGCGTACGTGCGGACCAAGCAGGAAAAGATGGGGCATATCGTCGAAACGATGGTTAGCGACGAATAGACTCCGACCCTGACAAGTAAAAAACAGATCCTTCGCGCCGCTTACCCCTTCGCGCAGCGCGAAGG
>NZ_JBARMD010000028.1:0-1704 GCF_049802275.1 Occallatibacter sp.
AGATAGGGGATCACGTCGTTGTGTTGCCTCACGAGATCTGTCCGGTCGACGGTGCTGTCGTCGAGGGGCACGGCGTAATGGACGAGTCGTATCTGACGGGTGAGCCATTCGAGATCTCAAAGACTCCGGGTTCGAAGGTTCTGTCTGGAGCGATCAACGGCGACATGGCCCTGACCATCGAAGCCGAGAAACTGGCGGTCGATTCGCGTTACGCCAAAATCATGCAAGTGATGGAGCAGAGTCAGGACAAACGCCCACAGCTTCGCCGCATTGGAGACCGAATTGGGGCGTGGTATACGCCCTTGGCCATGGGTGTGGCCGGACTGACATGGCTGCTTACCGGCGACTCCACTCGTTTTCTGGCTGTGGTCGTCATCGCCACTCCATGTCCTCTTATTCTGGCGATCCCAGTGGCGGTGATTGGCGCGATCTCGCTTTCTGCGAGGCACAGCATCATCATCAAGAATCCCGCGGCCTTGGAGCAGATCACGACCTGTCGCACGCTCATTTTCGACAAGACAGGAACTCTGACCTACGGCCAGCCTCAGATGACCGGCGTGTTGTGCGGACTCGGTTTTACCAAAGACCAAGTCTTACAAGCGGCCGCCAGTCTCGAACAGTTTTCCAAACACCCACTGGCAGGCGCAGTGGTACGGGCAGCCCACGACGCGAAACTGGCTTTATTGGAGGTCAGCCAGATGCAGGAAAAACCGGGAGACGGCCTTCTTGGTATGGTTGCCGGCAGAAGCGTGCGCATCACGGGGCGCGGCAAGGTAGACGCCAAAGTGCTGTCCTCACTGCCTCCCCTTGCTTCCGGACTGGAGTGCATTGTCTTTGTAGACGATCAGTATGCCGGAGCATTCCGTTTCCACGATGCACCTCGTCAGGACACCAAGCCCTTTGTCCACCATCTAAACCCGAAGCATCAGGTGAACCGCGTTCTCTTGGTCTCCGGAGACCGAGAATCGGAAGTCCGCTATCTGGCACAAGAGGTCGGAATCACTGAAGTGTATGCCGGACAGACCCCGGAACAGAAGGTTGCGATTGTTGAATCGGAGACCAAGAGAGCTCGAACCCTGTTCATCGGGGATGGCATTAATGATGCTCCGGCACTCATGACGGCGACTGTAGGTGTTGCCTTTGGGGCTAACAGCGACATTACTTCCGAGGCCGCTGATGCAGTAATTCTGACTGCTTCGCTGGGCAAGGTAGATGAATTGATTCATGTCAGTCACAGGATGCGCTCCATCGCGCTGCAGAGCGCCGTGGGAGGAATGGCTGCCAGCGTCGTGGGTATGATCGCCGCCGCTCTGGGCTACCTGCCTCCGCTGGAGGGAGCCATCCTGCAGGAAATTATTGATTTGGCCGCAGTGGCGAACGCGGTTCGAGTGGCCCTGCCCACTCGAAACTTGGCCGATTTTTGAGGATGTTGCAGGTAAGCGCATCGTCCGCTTTGAGGTGGTTGAGCCCGGCGCTGAACGATGGCCATTAGCTCCGGAAACGCTTCCCAGCTGAGAAGCGCACGCTGCTATCAGAGCTTGAAGGTGCGGGCTGGCGATACATGCAGCCTGCCCCTCGGAATACATTGCCGTCAGGAGGAACTTTATGTTCGCCTTCAAATTGATCCAACTCATCGAAACCCGCGCGGAACCTCTGTCGGAAGGACTCATGCGCAGAATAAAGAAAGATGACAGGTGCGTAGAG
>NZ_JBARMD010000029.1:0-2498 GCF_049802275.1 Occallatibacter sp.
CCGCCGGGCACAACCCATCCGGTATGGATGCGCTTGGTGCCGAGCAGTTCGATCACGTGCTGGCCGAATCGCCGCAACCCGATTCCTGCGCGTCCCAGTTCGGGCCGTGCGGCGGCAACGCCGAAGATATGGCGCTGTGCCGGGTCCGATTCCATGCCCAACAGCAGATCGGGCGACGAAAGATGGAAGAAGCTCAGCGCATGCGACTGTACCATCTGGGCCAGGTTCAGCATGCGGCGCAGTTGCGCAGCGGTGTGCGGAATGCGCACCGACATGATGGCTTCGCAGGCTTTGGCCGACGCCAGCAGGTGCGAGACAGGACAGATCCCGCAAATGCGCGCCGTGAGTGCCGGCATCTCGTAGAACGGCCGGCCCTGGGAGAACTTCTCAAAGCCGCGCACCTGGGTTACATGAAAGTGCGCGTCCTCCACCTCGCCCTGGGCGTTCAACTGGATCGTGATCTTGCCGTGTCCTTCGAGCCGGGTAACCGGGTCGATCGTGATGGTCTGCGTCATAACTCGAACTCCTTCGGGGATCAGGCTCCAAAGCGGGTGAGGGCCGGAATATCCAGCGGCTCGCCGGTGATGAGCGCCGTCAGCGCTGTGTGGAATGTATCGGCGGATGGCGGGCAGCCGGGCAGGAAAACGTCCACCTTCACAAATTCATGGATGGGCCGGACGATCTTGAGCAGTTTAGGCACCACCACGCAGGGAATCTGTTGCTGTATCGTGGCGTTCTCAATGTAGGCGCGGTCGAGAATCGCTTCCGGACCGAGCGGATTACGCATTGAGGGAACGTTGCCTGTAATCGCGCAGTCTCCCATCGCAATCAGCATCTTCGCGTGGGCACGGATCTTCCTGATTTTCTTCTCATCGTCAACCGATGCCACGGCTCCCTCGACCAGAGCAATGTCCACGTTGTCTGGAAACTCCTTGGTGTCCACAATCGGGCTGTACACCACGTCGACGAGATTCGCCAATTCGAGAAGTCGTTCATCCATGTCGAGAAACGACATGTGGCAGCCGGAGCAGCCGTCCAGCCATGCAGTTGCCAATCGCAGTTTGCTCATTGCGCCTCCCTCATCATGTTCAGATTGGGCAGAAAATCGGGATACTTGGGGTGATCGGAGCCGATCTTGCCCTTGTCAAACAGCGCTCCGGTGGGGCACACCTGCACGCATTTGCCGCAACGAGTGCAACTGGATTTACCCCAATCCTCGTGCAGATCCGTGATCACGATGGAGTTGATGCCACGGCCCATCACATCCCAGACATGTGCGCCTTCAACTTCGGCGCAAACGCGTACGCAGCGAGTGCACAGGATGCAGCGGTTGTGGTCGACAGTGAAACGCTCGTGCGATGCATCAACCGTAAGTTCGGGATTGCGGTAAGGAAGGCGAACGTGTGTCAGGCCCTGTTCCTGCGCCATCGACTGCAAGTCGCAGTGTCCATTCGACACACAGACTGAGCAAACGTGGTTGCGCTCGGCAAACAGCAACTCAAGGATGGTGCGGCGGTGCTTCCGCAACCGCTCAGTATCCGTGCTGACTTCCATGCCTTCAAATACGCTGGTGACGCAGGCCGGAAACAGCTTATTGTTGCCCTTGATCTCAACCACACATAATCGGCAGGCACCTACGTCTGTGAGGCCGTCGAGATGGCACAGTGTAGGAATGTGAATGTCATTCTCTTTGGCGACTTCAAGGATGGTTTGCCCCGAGCGTGCGCTCACTTCCTGTCCGTCGATTTGCAGTGTTTTTACGCCAACACTTTCGCTCATGCCAACACCTCCGCGGGAGCTTCTATATGAGTGGTTGCTCCAGCGATATTGCAGACGCCGGCCGGACAACGCTTGTGCACAATGTGTTCGATGTATTCGTTCTTGAAGTAGCGGAGTGTGCTCAACACCGGGTTTGGCGCCGTCTGTCCAAGACCGCAAAGGCTGGTTTCCTTCACCGTGGCACAGAGATCGACCAGGAGTTCAAGATCGGCCATGGTGCCCGTGCCTTCGCAGATGCGGGTAAGCAGGGTATGCATCTGGGCGGTGCCGGCGCGGCAAGGAATGCACTTGCCGCAGGACTCGGTCATGCAGAACTCGATGAAGAAGCGAGCCACGTTCACCATGCAGGAGGTATCGTCCATCACGATCATGCCGCCCGAACCCATGATGGAACCGACCGCAACCAGGGCGTCGTAGCTGACGCCGATGTCCAGCATCTCCGCCGGGAGACAGCCGCCCGATGGGCCGCCGGTCTGCACGGCTTTGAACGTATGTCCGTCCGGCACCCCGCCGCCGATAACTTCGATGATCTCGCGGAGCTTGATGCCCATGGGCACTTCGACCAGGCCGGTATTCGTGATTTTGCCGGTGAGCGCAAAGACCTTGGTGCCCTTGCTGCGGGCCGAGCCCATGCTTGCAAACCACTTGCCGCCGTTGCGAATGATGGGTGCGATGTTGGCGAAAGTTTCCACATTGTTAATCAGCGTGGGGCGTCCCCA
>NZ_JBARMD010000030.1:0-9105 GCF_049802275.1 Occallatibacter sp.
GGTATGGAGACCGAACTGCGTAACCGGTTGCGTCATGACCCTGACGGCAAGCTCATGCGCATCCTTGATGAAGCGCTATCTCTGAACGTGCAGATGACGACTCCCAAG
The DNA here is from genome assembly GCF_049802275.1 of Occallatibacter sp. Classification (NCBI taxonomy): domain Bacteria; kingdom Pseudomonadati; phylum Acidobacteriota; class Terriglobia; order Terriglobales; family Acidobacteriaceae; genus Occallatibacter; species Occallatibacter sp. Next base: position 109 of record NZ_JBARMD010000030.1, read on the forward strand.
GCCTACCTGGCAGAGAGCCTGCCGGCCGGCGTGGAAGAGCTGATGCGCATCTATGTCGATCCCCCAAAGCGGGAACGCACACCACGGCTGAGCGGACGCGCGGCCATCCAGGCTGCAATGCGCAGTGAGTTTGAACATGCGGGAGTCTGGGATCTGCTACGCAAGCGCATTCCGGCCTCCGATTACACGAGGCCGGGCGATCCACTGCGCCTGGATGCCGGCTACCGTCCCAACGGAGTGATCCGAATGTTTCATGCCGTCAGCCTGGAGCCAGGACTCGACCTTGCCAAGGTGCTTGCTTTCTCGGCATCCGGTTTGCGCGCAGGCGTTGAGCGCGTAGAGAAGGCCGCCCTCGAGCTGACCGCGATTATCGAGCCGGCCGCCAAGCTCGGTGCCACCGACGACGATCCTGATCGCCTCGCCATGTACCGCTTCGGCGTCGAAACCATGGAAGAAAATCAGATTCGCGTTCTCACCACTGCCGACATGTCGCGCGTGGCAGAAACCGCACGCCGCGAAATGCATATCTGAATCTGTCAAGACGGGTCAGTCGGACATCAGCAGAATACAAGCCCACTTACTCCACATCTAACAATGACTTACCAGCCTTGAAAATAATCTCAATTCATTTGCAGGTCATTATTCACGAATCTCGTATGATTAATTCTGTTGAGAGCGAGATAGTTCATCATATCGCCTGATCGTTAGAGAATATCGCAGCTTGTCGGCACTCGCCGATCACTGTTCACTGACAACTGATTATTGAAGAGAAGAGGCATGGTCTTTCCAAGACCGTGCCTTTTCCTTTTTCTGAAGGAAGGTAACGCGTGAAGGTACGAGAACAACTGCGCGCTCTGTGGCGGCAGGCTACCAGCGCTATCAGTGTTGCCGTTGACGCGGCAGATGGCAACGCAGCACGCAAGACGCTGGCGCTCCCGGCAATTTTGAGCCCCGTGCAATTTCCGGGACAATCGCTGCCAAAACCCACACCTATAAATCTCCGCCGATTTGCGGAGACGCCGGTGGTGCGACGCGCCATCAACGTCATCAAGGATCGCGTCGCGGCCATGGACTGGCAGATACGGCTGCGGCGAGGCTTTGCGCCGGGCGAGGGCAACGCACCCGACGATCTCGATGAGGTTAGTCAGCGACTTCTTGCCCTGCGTCGCACGCTCGAAGAGCCGAACGCGGTCGACAGTTTCCGCACGCTGATCGAGCAGGTCATCGAAGATGCGCTCACCGGCGGATACGGCGCGATCGAAATGGAACCCACCGGAGATCCCGAACGACCTGCGATGCTGTGGCCGGTAGACGGAGCCTCTATCAGGATCAATCCGCGCTGGGATGGTCAGCCCGACACTCCGCGTTATGCGCAGGTCACGGCCGGTCAAGCCGAATCGAACGCCATTGACCTTTGCGACAGCCAGCTTATCTATGTGCGTATGAACCCGCGCAGCTTTACGCCTTTCGGGCTCGGTGCGCTTGAAGTTGCCTTTGAATCCGTCAATCAATTCCTGAGCGCACATCGCTTTGCGGGCAAGCTGGCGGCTAACTCCGTTGCTCAATATGCGATCTGGCTCAACGAGGCCACTCCGTCGCAGCATGACCGGCTGATCCGCTGGTGGCAAGACGAGATTGAAGGCACCGGGCGCGTGCCGTTGATATCGACCGAACAAAAGCCGGAGGTACTGCGCTTTGCACAAGGCACCGATGCCGATCTGCGGCTTGCCTGGCAGGAGTTTCTCATTCGCATGATCGCAAATGCCTTTGGGTTGCCCCCGCTGCTGCTAGGCCTGGAGAGCGACGTGAACCGCTCTACTGCAGCCGAGCTTGCAGACGAGGCTTTCCGCGGCGCGATCTTGCCGCTCGCGCAATTGATTGCCGGGCACATTACGCGCGACCTCTTTGCGAAGTGCATCGGCTGGCGCGAGTTTGAATTTATCTTCAACGATGGGAATGCGCGCGACGAGGCCACGGAACTCGCCGTCCAGGTACAGCTTCTGCAGGCCGGCGTTCTGACGGTGGACGAAGTTCGCGCCATGCGGGGCCTAGCGCCCCTCGCGCCAAACAGGCCGGCACACGAATTGGATTCTCCTGAAGCGGGTAAATGAGCGGTCATGGCACTTGGGCCGCATCGCCTCAAGCGGTGCGGCCATTTTTCTGGGGACAGGCGGAAACAAAATGCAATTCGAGGCAATGGCGGTAACAATTCCACACGTCGAAGGACATCCCAACCGGGTGCCCTTCGAAGGTGTTTTGACGGTAGTGAACTCGGCCAGCGATAAAGCACCGGCCGGTGCGCGCGGACACCGCGTCATTCTCACCCGCGAAGCAGCTGAAAAAGCATTGCCTTCGCTGCTGGGGATGGCGGTCGATTACCGCCCGGGTTGGGATGGGCACGATGCGCGTCGCAAGGTCGGTCTGCTGACCGAGGCTGACTTTGTGGGGAATCGCCTGGTTGTACGGGGCTATATTTATGCTCGCGATTTTCCCGAAGTGGCAAAGAGTATTGAGACTCGCGCTCCAGAATCGATGGGCATGAGTTATGAGCTAGCCGACGCGCGCGTAGAGGATATGCACGCCGAAGTATGGAAATTGACACGCGTCACCTTCACCGGGGCAGCAATCCTGCTGCGGGAAAAAGCCGCATATCGTGCCACCAGCTTCAGGATGGCGAGCTAGAGGACCAGCTTCCAGCTCCTGGCCTCTAGCTGTGTGCATTCCATCGGGAAGGATCACTCATTCATTGATGCCACGGCTAGCAGCTAGAAGCTGGTAGCTATGAGCTGCATTTAAAGAAAGGAAGTTCATGGAGAACATCGACAACCAAATCATGGAACGGCTCGAGGCTGCGAGCGGCATGCTCGAGCGAACACTCGCGCTGCTTGAAGTAGAGCGGGGAACCGGTGAGGTGGCGAAAATTTCAGCCACCGTGGAGCAGGACGCGCGAGAGGCAGAGCTTCAGAAAAAGCTCGCATCGGCTGAACGCGAAATCGCTGAACTGAAAGCCGGAGCAGCTCAGTCAATTCTGAATCCTCTGCGCAGAACTGTTCCGGCATCGACTTCAGAGATGCTGGCCAAGCACGGAATCGCCGAAGGTCCGGTTGACGTGCGTACACTCGATGCCGCTCTTGCGGGCCTCAGCCTTGAACAACGCATCGCCGTAAAGAGTCAACTGCTCCGGGCAGGCGCTATCTCGTAGATACAGCTTTCAGCTACTAGCTCCTAGCTTGTAGCTGAGCTTCTCGTTACGACAACAGAGGTTCGGCCGGCGTCTCATGCATTCCAGTGCGTGCGAGTCGACCTATGTCTCATTGGACACAAACCAGGCTAGCAGCTAGGAACTAGAAGCTAGCGGCTAACAACGGCCCCACGGAGGGGGCAAGACACTATGAACGCATCTTTCGCAGATATCCACGCGGCAGCCGACTTCATCGGACCGGGCGCAATCGAAGTTCCCTTGTACCAGACCGAGATATTCGACATCTGCCGCCGCTCCAGCCCCTTCGGCCAGCGCATGAAGCAGGTTCCAGCCACCGGTCATCCGTCGCGCTTCTTTGAAGAAACTGCACTGCCGAATCCCGGTACCGCCGGCTTCGTCAATCCGCGCAGCATCGTGGCTCCCGTCGTCAGTCCCACGCGCGCGGAACGCAGCGTACCGCTCAAAGCGATCGTGTCGCAGATCAATTACAACCTGTTCGACGTCGAACTCGGCAATCAACAGCAGCAATTTGCCTACCTGCAGGCCAAGGATCTGGTCGATACGGTCAGTGGTGTGATGGTGACGCACGACGTGGCCTTGTGGAATGGCAACGACACCAGCCTCAGTTCTCCGACGACCACGCAATACATGGGCGCCATATCGCAAATCGTTTCCGGCGGCCAAACCGCAACCATCGGCACCTCGGCCTCCATCGTCGACGGAATCAAGTCGGCGGTCGCGCAAATGGTAGCGAACAACGGATACCACGTGCGTCCCACGGCGATCTACGCCAACCCCGTGCTGCTCGATCTTATCGATCGCGAAATGAAGACTGAATTCAACGTAGTTCTGAACTCGGACCAGATCACTGGCGGTTTCCGCGTGAAGATGCTGTCGACCCAGGCGGGTGATCTGCCACTGATCCCCGACTGGAGCTTGAGTTACACCGGCACTCCGGGTTCGGGATCGGCAGTGTTGCCCGCCTACATCGTGACTGAAGATCTGATCGAGTACCACTGGCTCGGCGACCCAGCTCCGCGCATCTTCCAACTGGGCATGCCCGGTTCCTTGACCCAGCAGTACGTCGCCGTGAAGTTCGGCGCCGTCGTCGTGAAGGGCGCCAACTACGCACATTACCAGGTGCTCGTCGACCGCTAAAAAGCAGGTGGACAGTGATCAGTGGGCAGAGGTTAGAACCCAGCGCGTCCAGGTTCTCCTTTCTTGCTGTTCACTGTTCACTGACCACTGCTCACTGAACTCGGAGGAACACATGGCCTATCTTCAGCCAGCGGATTACTCAAATTACGGATTGCCCGACAGTACGACCGTCGATTGGATTACGGCTGCGACGGCGCTGATCAACAGCTTCTGCCGTCGCCCCGATCTGAATATCACGCAATATACAGAACGCGTCCGCGTCATCAGCGGGTCGCGCACAGTGCGGCTCAGCTATCTGCCGCTGGCGTCGCTCGGCTGCGCACCCTCGCCGCTCGTCAGCATTGAGGGCCGGTATGCGAAGCCGCGGCGCGGCGAAGCAATTGACAACGCACTAGCTGAGGTTGCCTGGACCTTCTCGCTGCCAGGCCAGTGGGCCACCATCGACCCCGGCTCCGTGGACTTCGACCCGACTACGGGCGAACTGACGATGCCGTGGAACGTCTTTGGCCTGCCCTACAACGAGATCTCCGTCACCTATACCGCGGGATTAACCTCTATCGGCGACGACGTAAAGACGGCCTGCGCGCAGATCGTGCGCAATGCTCAGTCCACGCCAGCGTTGAATGCCAGCAAAACCAAGATCGACACAATGCAGATGCAGTATTTCTCAAGTTCTCTGTTGGACGAAACCGTGCAGGCATGGCTGCGTCCCTACGTTGCGAACAGGCTGGGGTGACAACATGAGCGACACAGCACCGCACAATCCGACCGCCGCGCCACAGATGCTTGCCGATGCCCTGCTGCGCAGCGTCGCAGGCGCCAACGCGCAGCTGCGAGTCACTGGAACGAATGCCGTCTCCAATCAATGTGAAGTCGGCCTGGTTGCAATCACATTTTCCGAGGTTGTTCTCAGTCCGGTGCTCATGCGCAAGCTTCGTCCCTATTTCAAAGAAGGCAATCAGCCCCAATGGGAGCTGCTTGTCTCGGCAACCAGCGTACAAAGACAGATTAGCGCGCTTGACCTTCCGTCGGCGGAGGCCTTGTTTGCCATGACCCTCGCGGTCACGCTTGCCGGGAAGGATTATCTCATCGAAGCCGTCGCATCCAACGAAGCTTTCGGCCAAGTCTACTTATACCGGCTCCTATTGCGCGAAGCTTGCCCGCAATCACTGTGAAGCGAAAAAGGTACAGAGACCAGAGGTCAGCGACTAACCTGCGACCCCGCTTTCTGACAACTGACCACTGATAACTGACCACTGGAGTTCTTATGCAAAACGCGAAAGATTCCTTCTACATGACGCTTCGCGCACGCCTCGCCATCATCAGCCCTGAACGCACCGTGCTCTTACGTGGTACGCTGCGCCCCGGCATCCTCGTCGAAGAAGCAGAGGCTCCGACCGCGCTATTACCCTCCGATGTTTTTGTTTTACGCTGGCTGGGGCTTGGCGCCGACATGGATCTCAGTTCCACGATGCTGGCTGAGGAGTGTGAGATTCTCTACAGCACGTGTGGCTCGCAGGCATTCGGCGGGCTTGATCGAGGACGCATGTTGAGCACCATGGACGAGGAAGCTCTCGCCATGTTGCGGCCCTTCCACGCACCCAAGAGCAACTACTCCGTTCAACCAGCAACAACCATGCAAACCCAGGTCTTCTGGGACGAGCCAACATTTGCGCCCATCAACATTCAGCGCGATCGCCTCAGCCGTTCCATCAAAGTCATGGTCTACAGCTACCAGGAGCAGGGGGAATAATGACGGCTACTTCGTTTTCAGCACCAGCGCCTGTGGCGCGGCGCGTGCGCGCCTACTTTGCTCCCGTCAATCGCACCGCACAGACGCCCGTGCTCTTCGATCCTTCGCAGACGGGCTCGTTCAATCTCGACGCGCCACCATCACCCTGGATCGACCTGGGTTGGATTCAGAACTTCACGCGCACTTCGACGAGCAAGAGTGGACCCATCCTTACCGGCATCCCGGCTGCGTCGCTGGAGCAGACGCGCGAATCGCTCGAGGCGGGACTGAGTTTTGAATTCCTCGCATGGACCAAGCTGACCATGGCGCTCGCCACAGGCTCGCAGCACATGAATCTTTTGGCGCCGGCGAGTGGCGCGGCAGCTGCTGCAGATGGCGCAGTTGCTGCCCCGGCCGTGATCGTGCAGAGCGGCTCGACTGCATCTATCATTCAGCTGGCAGCCGCAGACACAGCCATTTTCGCGCCCGGTTCCATGATCGCCGTCGATGCCGACTACATAGGGCAGACGGGCTATCTAGGTTCGCCCGTCTCCGGATCATACGTGCGGCAGCCACTTACTGACGTTGATTACATTCGGCGCATTACCTTTAACGTTGGTCTGGTCCTTGGAGTAAGTTCCACGTCGCTGATCCTCGCGCAACCTTTGCCGGGCGGCGCTCCCGCGGCCGGAACAAAGTTGCAAGCCCTGACCGGCTTCGTAGATCGCGAAGGAGGCAGCTTTTATCACGAGTGGTCAGCACTCTTCGTGATGCAAGGCAGCCAGGGCGATCGTATCTTCTTCCACTACCCGCGCCTCCAGAGCCTTGTCGGCGCTGAAGAGTCGGCGACCCCACTCGACAACAAACACAAGAGTGGGCTCGCACGCATTCTGCTCAAAGGCCAGTTCCTTGCGCTACCTGTTCTCGATCCGCTCGACGGCGAACGTGTGCTCTGCTATCGCAGTTTCAAGCCCGCGTCATACGCACTCATTTAATCTTCGCCTGGCCTCTCGGCAACTCGGCCACCAGAACTAACAGAACTCAGGAAAAGACACGATGAAGATTACGATAGGCGGAGACGACTACACCTCGGCCCTCGATGCGACGCATCCTCTAACCGTCGATCGCAAACTCAACGAGCCTTCGATCTGCCATTTATGGATCATCCTGCCCGCGAATAACTCGACTGCATTGACACGCAACCAGGCAATCCAGATCACTGGCGATGACGGAATCGTTTACTTCACTGGCTATCTTGCAGCCAGCCCAATGCCGGAGTACGTCGGCTTTGGACTCGAAGGTCCGCGCTATCGCATTGCGCTTCAGGCCATCAGCGATGAATATCTTCTCGATCAACTGGCAATGGCCCCAGGCAAAAACGTCTCGGGATTAAATGCCGGGCCTCTCGTCACATCTCTCGTCGCAAAAACAGGATCGGCTGCGCTCTCTACACAATCGCTCATGCTCAATTGTCCCGTTTCCAATTTCACAACCCAAACTGGCGCGTCCTTCAGCACCAATGCCGGCGTGGCTTCAAGCCTGGCGCGCGCCACATATCGTGCTCTGAGTGGATCGCTCTCCCTCAACGCCATCCCCGCTGCCGTACATCCGCTCAGCGAGACGGATGGCGGCCTGATGCTCGCGAACCTGGCTCTTACTTCCAGCGTGAAACGCGCGCTCGCAAACGACATCACGGTCTGCGGAGAGCATGAACCCACAGCCTACGTCACGGAATACTTTCTCGGCGACGGCATCACCACGCTGTTCAACTTGTCTTCCGACGTCTTCACAGCGCCTTCATCCAGGGCGACGATCATCCGCGAGTTATTCAACGAAGGTCAGATTGACCAGCGCGCCTGGGGAAATCCAGGAAGCCATAACTATCTGTCTCTCGGAGCCGGCGGCCTTACCATGCAGGGCGGAACTGGAAAAGATGGGGACATCCAGTTAGCCTGGATCGATCCGGTCGAAATGGGAGGGACGCTCCTGCTTGAAGCAAGTGGAGTTACTCTCACGAGCGGAAGCACTGGAGTTTTGGCCGGATTCTTCAGCGGCGAACAAACGCGGCAAGCTTGCACGGCGGGCTTTCAAGTTACAGCTCAGCAAGGCACTGGCGCTGTTTCAGTGCAGCCGCTTGTGTTGGGCGCGTCGACGGGTAGCTCCTTTCAGATCAATCCATCCAACCAGTACGCCCTGCGAGTACGTGTCCATTGTCCCGAATATCAGCGAGGCTTGGCAGTCTATCGCAGCTACGGGGATGAGGGCGCAGTCGCCTTCGGCGGGCAATGGAACACCGCCCCTGCAAAACTGCAATTTGAGATTCAGGAATTTGTGAACGGTGTTGCCGGCATGCCGATTACTCTGTATGACGGGCAGATCGTGAGCTTGCCCGGCTCCTGCTCGGTGTTTGCGGCCAGCAGCATCAATCTCTTCGGCACGATGCGCGCTCTAAACCTCACCGACCTTGGATCGGGCTGGGTCGTCACAACACCCGTCAATGGCAGTCCGACAACGCGACGCCTGGGTACGACGGCTCAATCGGCTGAGTGCCACGTTGAGAGCACGGGCAAACTGACCTTTTACACCGGATTTGCTCCGCCGGTGGGCGAACAGATCGCCGTAAGTTATCGCGCCGTCGGCCGAGCAGTCGGGCGCGCGGTGAATGCGGCAAGTCAGCTGGCCCTCGCGCAATCCGGTCTGCCTCCGGTCTCCACGTGGGTCGGCACCGTTACCAATCCCGCACCGCGTAGTTCGCAGGACTGCCGCAACGCCGCCCTCGCCATCGAGCAGGCTGCGGTAAGCGTGAGCGCACTGTGGAGTGGCGCCTACAAATGCACGCGTGCTAGCCTCGACGCCGACGTCTGGCCGGGCGACGCACTCGCTTTGAATGCTCCGTTGACTAATT
>NZ_JBARMD010000031.1:0-1544 GCF_049802275.1 Occallatibacter sp.
GGACACGCTTGGCGGTCCGGCACAGCCGTTTTTGGCCGCGATCATGGGACTGGCGCTGCTGGTGTTGCTGGCTGCGTGCGTCAACCTTGCGGGCATCTTTGCTGCACGCGCCGCTGACCGTAGCCGCGAACTGGCGATCCGGCTCTCAATTGGCTCGACGCGGTGGCGCATTCTGCGGCAACTGCTCACGGAGGCTGTTCTGGTTTCACTGGCAGGCGGCGCGCTGGGGACATTGATTGCGACAGCCATGCTTGGAGTGCTTAGCCAGTGGCAGCCGATCACCGAATATCCGATCCACGTCACCGTTGTCGCAGATGGACGGACTTATTTAATTGCGGTGCTACTTTCGGTTGCTGCTGGAATTCTTCCTGGCCTGATGCCGGCGCGGCAGGTGTGGCGGACAGACGCGACGGATGCGATGAAAAGCGGAACTACTTCGGCGAGGATTCTGCGCCGTGTGACTTTGCGCGATCTGCTCCTCGGGATCCAGATCGCACTCTGTGCGCTGCTGTTGACGGCGTCGATGGTGGCTTTGCGCGGCATGGAGCGCTCGCTGCACGCACCGATGGGTTTTGTTCCGCAGGGGGCGACGGTCGCCGACACCGATATGGAGATGGCGGGCTACTCCGATAACTCTGCATTCCCTGTTCAGCGACGCATGATTGAAGCGGCTGCGGCGCTTCCGGGTGTCAAAGGCGCGGGCACCATCGATTCATTGCCGCTGGGTGGGGGCGGCAGCAACTGGTCAGTCTACCGCGAGGGAACTACCGACCTGCGCAGTTCAAACAGCGTGATGAGTCCCAAGAGCTACGGGATCTCACCTGGATATTTGGCGGCCGCCGGCACCACGTTACTCGCGGGCCGTGATTTCACCTGGGACGATGGTCCTAAGGCACCGAAAGTCGCGATCGTGAATGAAATCTTCGCACATAAGATGTTTGGCGAGGAGTCCGCAATCGGACGTCATTTCCTGGGCGGCGACAAGACGAATTATCAGATTGTAGGGGTCGTCGAGAACGGCAAATACGAGATGCTTACGGAAGATCCAGCACCGGCCATGTTCTTTCCGCTCGATCAAGACCATGAGGCAAATACGATTTTGATTGTGCGATCGGATCTGCCGCCAGCCGAGATCGCAGGGGCTTTGAATCGCATGCTCACGAGCATCGATCCAAGCCTGCCGTTCAGCCTGCGCACCTGGCCGGACAGGCTCTCGTTCCCACTCTTTCCGCCGCGAATTGCCACGGCAACTTTGAGCGTGATGGGAATTCTCGCCGCGATGCTGGCGATCACCGGGGTATTTGGGATGGCGACTTATACGGTGTCGAAGCGGCTGCGGGAACTCGGCATTCGCGTCGCCCTGGGAGCGCATCGCACGCAGCTGATGCGAGCGGCCCTGGGTCGTCCGCTGATCGTGCTGCTTTCAGGGTCGCTGGCGGGGCTGGTGCTGGGGGTGCTTGCGAGCCGACTGCTGGCGGCACTGGTGTATGAAGCCACCCCGCGCGATCCGCTGGTTCTGATCAGCGCTGTAGCGGCGATGACCC
>NZ_JBARMD010000032.1:0-3526 GCF_049802275.1 Occallatibacter sp.
GGTTTGCAAGGGTCGTCCCGAATGATTGATTCGCGGTGGCTGCGATTTGCGAGAATGCTTTGCCAATGCTCGTTGCAAGCAGGTGCCCCCCGGCTACTGAAGCGAGGGCCAGCATCATAGCGGCCAACAGGTACTCGACTGCGGTTGCTCCCTCTCGGAGCTCTCTTGCCCTTCGCAATAAGAAATAGAGTCTGGAGAAAAAGCGTTTCATAATTCCTCCTCGGTCAACAACCCTGGTCGTTGAGTCGAGCTCCCGAGATCGGTCGATTCCGCATTCTGTGGATATATGTGATCTAAAGACAGTGATCGTATCAAAGTGGTCCATTCTCCGCAATCTCACAATCCCACATCGGATTCCGTGAAAAGCGCTCAGCGGTAATCAGCGCGCGGTTACTGTAAACGTATGTGCTTGGATTCTCGCTGCGGCGTGTTTGCTGCTTCACTTATTCGCGTTTGGGGATGACGGGAATGCCCATCGCAGAGCCGCACATGCGCCTCTGGATTCTCCTCTGCTCCGACCTCGCACTCCGCTCAGGCGCTGCAGCGCGCCTCTGTCCCGAACACCGGGACCCAATCAGCGGACTCCTCGCCTTCACCACAAAGTTCGGCGCGAAACTTCGCTTGCCTGTAACGAAAGAAATCGAAGCCCTGCTCCGTACGTGCGATCTCGACTCGCCCGGGAACCGCTCGACTGAGAGTCAGTGCTTCACTGGGATCGCATGGAGCTTCTTCATCGCGGTTCCGTAATTGCCCAGGTGGTAGACGGACGCCCCCACGGGTGAAAACGTGAAGGAGGCGAACGGCTCAGCCAGCATCGCATCCAGGAACTCCCTGGTGCCAAGTCCGATTGTGACGTGAGGGCTGAAGTGTGCGCCGCTGTGCTCGGGAACAAACACTCGAACGTATTCAATCAGGGGGTGCGACGATGTCAGGATCTTCCGGGGTCGTTACGAATGCGGCCGCCGTGCCATTCGGGGCTTCAAAAGGTGCTTCCGCATCAATCAGCTTCTGCTGCAGCCTTAACAGGTCAGGGATCGGCTCGATTACGATGCCGCCAAGCCCGAGGGGGCCGGATGGAATGTAGTAGTACTTGAACGCTTTCAGCTTCCAGCTTGCCGGGTCTTCTTCTGCGAAGACTTTGTCGACAGCGGCATAGAGATTGTCGAGCTGATCGGTGTAGACATACCGCTGAAGCATCGAAACGTGCGGTGCGTGTATACCTCCCAGTGTGTATCCCTTGGGAAAATTCTTGAGCAAGCGGGCATTGTCGGCCGTCGCCCGCTCAATCATCGTCGCATCAGGTTCCAGCACCGTGTCAATGGCCGTAATCGATCTCTCTGGTGTTTTCGTCATTGTCGCTTGTCCTTTCCCTGTCTCTTGACTGGTGATGACACCCGTTGATGCAGCGACAACCGCTAAGCCTGAGATTCCAATGATGGAAAAGAGTCTCGACTTCATTGAAAACACCTCGCAAAAGGATGTGGAGGGCAGACATTTTGCGTGCACTGAAAAACAGATGAAAATTGTTATTTGACTTTTGCTCCGTCTTCAACTGTCAGATGTGACAGCCGCGCGTCACAGAAAACACCTCGCAAGGAAGGTGCGGCAGGTGCACGATGGACGACTTGGCGTCGATTGCCCCCACTCGGAAGTTTCATCTTGATCAACTGGTTATTTCTGGGCGGTAATCCAACCGGGCTCTTCGGAAATAAGGAATCGCGGCTTCTTCCTCTCACCCTCGCTAGCGAAAGTGTCTTATGAAAGAGAAGAAATAAGGTGCAAGGCTTCCGCCGAAGCGAGGATTGATTTCCAGCAGAAACGGCTGCCCCTTCGCCACTTTGTAATTCACGCAATAAAGTCCTTCGAATTGGATCTCCCGCAGTACCCGCGCGAACAAAGCCAGATAGGGGCAACGATGAACGACTAAGAAAAGAGCGGCATCTTGTCCTTTAATCGGCGCGTCGCTGGCAAATTCATATTTGATGTTCAGTGCCTTAACAATTCTGCTGTCAACAAACAGGATGTGCGTCGCGAACTCCGCGGTTCTCGGTATAAGTTCTTGGCAGAAGTATCTGGGATCAGTGATGCGGTTGAGTTGCGCCTCTTCGTCGCCGCAGTTGCGGATGATGTAACAGCCCTTCCCCCACGAACTGATACGCTCTTTCAGGATGTATGGGGTCGTTAGCGCCACTCCCTGCGTCACTTTTGGGATGTATTCGCCGAATCCGGCTTTGATGAGCGCCAGGTTAGACTCGTACTTATCATCACAAAGACGCACTGATTCCTCAGACGCAGTGGAAATGCATTCTTCTGTAGCGGGGAACGCCGACGAGCCTCCTCCAGGGCGGGTAGGCTCAGGGGCACCACAATGTCATATCGTCGGAAACTATCCTCGGTTATCGATCCAAAGTCAACCTAGTGGGGCGAGCGCCGGAATCCGCTCTTAATCTCGTCTATCAACTCGGGCTTTCCGGAACACAAAATCTTCTTGGCGTCCCCTAAAGAGAGCAATGCCCAGAGCTTCTCAGATTTCACATAGAGGTGATTTCTGCGCCAAGCCATCTTCACGCGCAGCGCGGCCAAGGTTATGGGAGCCCAGCCCAAGATAGCCACACGACGCAGCGACAAACGACTTACACTCCATGAGAAATGCTGACACGGTAGCACGCGGAATTGGCTCAAATGTCATACGACTTTCGTTCGCGGAACCTCGACGAAGCCAGGCCAGAAACGCTTGTTTACCGAACTTGTGGGTTCCGGTCGGGTCATGGGCTACTTCGTTAGTTACCACTCCGTAACGTCGCTCCTCAGAATTACAGTCGCCAATTCACCGCAGGCAGCTTCTATTTCTCCAGCAGTGCTCGCGCGGCCCACAGCACAGGCGCCTGCCCGTGAAAATCCCCGGTCCGTCTCGGCCGCGCCATGTAGTAGTCGTAGCTGTTCTCCTTGTTCGTGCCCGCGCAGACATTGGTTACGTCCGCGTTCTGATCTATGAATCCCGCAAGGGCAATCCATCCTCGCCGTGCAACTGGCCCAAACGTCTCCTCCGCAAGCCAACCATGACGCACACCTTCGATCATGGCGAAGGTGAACATGCCGGTGGATGAGCTCTCCTCCCAGGCCTCGGGATGATCGATCAGTTGCCGCCACGTGCCGTCCGCGTTCTGGTTCCTGGCAAGTTCCGCCATCATCTTGCGATACGAGTCTAGAATTTCCGCTCTCAACGGATGGTCCTGCGGCAGTGAAAGCAACATCTCCGCCATGCCTGCGGCGACCCAGCCATTGCCTCTGCCCCAGAAAAACGGCACGTCCGCGGCGTGAAAGAAAAGCCCGTTCGGCTGCTGCAGCTTGCGCAGATACGCAACCATCTCATTCGCAGCGCGGTCCAGATATTTCGTATCGTTGGTCGCGCGATAGGCTTCAAGTTGCAGGATCGTGATCATGTACATGTCATCGATCCAGTAGCGTGTCTCGCCCGAGAGGCCGTCTGGCTGAGGCTTGCTCCACTGACGGTCAGCGAAGCGCA
>NZ_JBARMD010000033.1:0-4522 GCF_049802275.1 Occallatibacter sp.
GCGCCAACCGACAACAACATCGGTCTATGGAAGATTGCGGCGCCATCGATTGATGCGATTGCGCCTGACATCTACATGCCCGAGTACGCGAAATACTTGAAAGTGATTGGGCTATATGGGCAGAAGAATCCGTTGCTGATTCCAGAGACGGGCAATTCACCAGCGTATGCGCGGTATGTCTTCGAGGCAATTGGAGCAGGTGCAATTGGGTGGTCTCCGTTCGGGCTGGACCTGACACGATATGCGAATGAGGCAACTGGCCCCGAGGCCATGGAGGCGAGTGCGTTGAAGCCGTTTGCGGAGCAGTATGCGCTGCTCGCGCCCATCGCACGCTTGATTGCGAAGGCGAACCTGGAAGGAAAGGTCGTGGGGGTCAGTGAGAATCCTGAGCAGCATGCGAACGAGATTCCGCTGGGCCGGTGGGACGTGCTGGTGAAATTCGGCATGCCATCGTTTGGAAACGGAATGCAGCCGAAAGGGAATACGCCGCCGGATGGTGGGGTGGTTGTTGTCGAACTCGGGCAGGATGAATACCTGGTTGCGGGGCACCATGCGCGCGTGGATTTCAAGCCGACGTTCGCGCCGGGAAAGAAGCGCCTGTGGCTCAAGGTGGAAGAAGGCAGTTTTGACGCGGCAGGGAACTGGAAGATGGCGCGGATCTGGAACGGTGATCAGACCGATTATGGGTTGAATTTAAAGGCTGATGAGAATGTTTTGCTGAAGGTGCGGCTGACTACGTTTTGAGCCCGATGAAACGGGAACGATATGTCCAAGGGCTATCGAGAAGATGCGGTAGGGGATCTGCGGATCTCTTAGCTGTCCCCATAGACTGGTATGGCTGCGCCGTGAATCACCTTGCCATCGTCGCTGCATAGGAAGAGGATGACGCGGGCGATGTCTTCCGGTTTCGGCCAGGTTGCGTAATCGGCGTCCGGCATTGCTTTGCGATTGGCCTCTGTATCGATGATGCTGGGGAGAATTGAATTCACCCGCACGCCAGTGCCTTTAACATCTGCGGCCAGGCAATCAAGCATGGCCAAGGCAGCGGCTTTCGAGGCTGCGTAGGCTGACGCTCCAGCGGCATGATCGAATGCGGCTTTGGCCGCAACGTTCACGATCGCTCCGTGCTTCTGCTTGAGCATGTGGGGCACGGCGCCCCGGGATAGGGCATAGCCAGTACGCAGATTCAGGGACAACATGCGATCGAAGACCTTCGTATCGAGTTCCCACAGCTTTACGCTGCCCGCGTAGGCACCTACGGTGTTCACCATCGCATTGAGGCGACCGTGTTTCGACAGGATCTGTGCGACGAGCTGACTGACAGCATTTTCATCGGTGACATCTACGGCGTGACCTTCGAGCATCGAGGCAGATGGGCCAGCGGCCTTTTGCAAAGAACAGAATTCATCGGGGTTGCGGTAGGTGACGACAACTTTGGCGCCCGCTGCGAGGAATTCGAGACTTACGGCACGGCCCAGACCACCGGTGCCACCGGCCACGAGCGCCACTTGATCGGAAAAGGTTGCAGTCATTTTGCCCTCCTGACACGTGGTTGTTGTATCAGATGGCGGGGCGCGGGGTCGCCTTTTTTACGGAGATGGCGCGTGCCATGTTGGGAAACCAGCACCGAAAATCAAAAGCAGATCCTTCGTTCCGCTCACCCATCGCGTGTCACTCAGGATGATAAGTCTGAGAGAGGCTGGCGTTGGCGGCATGACTGGAAGTCATGCCCTGATACAAGACTCGAGTTCGAATGAAATTTTGGTAAGTTGCCGTGCTCTTCTAGAGCCGTTTAATGAAGCGATGGAACGACGCTGCGGAGGGCTGAAGCCTTGGTCAAGAGGTGCTTGTCGTGGGCCAAAAGCCCCACGCTCCCCCGGGAGAAAATCTGTCGAAGCGGTATTCGCGCGCGCTCGAAAGCGATTTTATTGCAAGGGGCGCGCCTGATACTCCAGGAAAAGTATTTGGCGAGTGGGTTAAGCCACCCGCACTAGAGTTCGAGGACGTTGTCTTCTATGGCGAGGCGGACGTTGCCGTCGGATTTGGCGAGGCGGCGAACGGCTTCGGGCTTATCAACTTTGGCTTTGAGCATGACGAGCGCCACGGGGACGCTGCGGCCTGCGCTCTTGATCGTCTGTACGGCGGTCTCACGGTCAATTTTGCAGGCGCTCATCAGGATGCGGATTCCGCGCTCGACGAGTTTTGAATTCTGCATGTGCACGTTGACCATGAGGTTTTCGTACACATAGCCGAGTCGCGTCATTGCGCCAGTGGTGATCATGTTGAGGATCATCTTCTGCGCAGAGGCGGCCTTCATTCTCGTTGAGCCGGAGATTACTTCGGCCCCAACCTCGGCGACGATCGCGATGTCAGCAACCTCAGCCAAAGGAGTGCCCTGATTGCAGGTGACGGCAGCGGTATAGGCTCCGCGAGCGCGTGCATAGGCGGTGGCGGCAACTACATAGGGAGTTCGGCCGGAAGCTGAAAGGCCTACGACGACATCTTTGCGAGTCGGGCGGCGGCGGGCAATATCGCGCTGGCCCAGTTCCTCGGAATCCTCGTTGACTTCAACGGCGGAGGCGAGGGCCTTGGGGCCACCGGCCATGATGTATTGCACCTGTCCTGGAGCGGTGGAGTAGGTTGGGGGGCACTCGGAGGCGTCGAGGGCGGCAATCCGGCCGCTTGAACCAGCACCAATATAGATAAGCCGTCCGCCATCGCGGAGGCTGCGTGCGACGTGGTCAATGACCTCAGCAATTTCAGGGAGAGCCTTCTTGACAGCACCAGCAATCTTGGCGTCTTCGTGATTGATAATGCGGGCTATCTCCAGCGCCGACTTGGTGTCAAAGCCTTGGGATGCTTCGTTTTGGCTTTCGGTAGTAAGGTGCTGGAGTAGGGAAGCCGGGTCCGTCTTGGTTTCCTCTTTCCCGTGAGCGCCGGCGCCTTCATGCGTCGTCGTACTGGTTAACATCAAAGTGTGTCCCCAGAATCTATTGTATCTGCAATCCGGGCAAGCCGGATCAGAATTCTAAAGATGTGGGATGTCACTTAAATGTCATTCGATGACTCAAACTATTGGGCTTGTTGACCGGCCAGGGTAAGCCGGACGGCATCATGGAATGCCGGGCGAACCTGCTTAATCAACTGAGATTGGCGATCGGGCCATGTGCGGTTGCTCAGGAGCACGGCGGCGATGGAAGCATCGAGGTCAATCCACAGCGAACAGCCGCTGAATCCCAGATGCCCAATGGAGTTCGGTGAAAAATGATGACCGGCCGAGGATTCCTGCGATGGGGTATCCCAACCGAGCGCACGTGAACTGCCCTCAGGTCCCTGGCGTAACGCGAAACACTCGACCGTATCTTGTGTGAAGAGCGGCAAACCACTTTCTGCCCGGACGCTCCGTGATCCAGCAAGGATTTCGCGTGCGAAGCGCAGCAGGTCTGACACATTGGAGAAGAGGCCCGCATGGCCAGCGATGCCATGCAGAACCGATGCATTCTCGTCCTGCACCTCTCCCTGGATACGCCGGTGGCGAAACTGGTTGTCGATCTCGGTGGGCGGAATCAGGGGGCGCTGCTCAGATGTGGGATTGAAGCGCGTAGCAGTGAGGCCGAGAGGCTCAAATATCTGCTTCTGCGCCGTTGCAGCCAGATCTTCCTGGCTCAAGACTTCAAGCGCCTTGCCCAGCAGGATGAAACCGGGATCGGAATATTCGCTGCGCTCTCCGGGTGTTGCTTCGATGGGCAGTTCGAGGCAGGCGCGGTAGAGTTCCGTGGGAGTTGAGACCGTGCGGAAGAACTCGACGTATCCGGGCAGGCCTGAGTTGTGTGCCAGAAGATGACGGAGGGTGACTTGCAGCGCGAGGCGGGCGCCCAGACGTCCGACGACAAAGCCAGGCAGAAGTTCTCCCAGCGGCGTATCCAGATCGAGTATGCCGCGCTGGTAGAGGAGCATGGCGACGGCGGTTGTGGAAACCACCTTGGAGATGCTGGCCACATCAAACACGGTGCGGGGCTGAACTCGCGGGGAGCCGTCTTCGTAAGTGAAACGGCCAAGCGCGTCCTCCAGAATGACTTCGCCTCCGGCGAAGACTCCGAAGGCGCAACCGGAGAAAGCGTGGGCGGTTATGGCATCCCCAAGCACCTGGTAAACAGATGCGAAACGGTCTGTTTGATCAGGCATATCAGCAACGCTCGCGCGGGCTTCGGCCCGGATGGTATCCATGGTTCATCTCTCCCAAGGTTACGAAATTAGCGTACTCTCAAATGGGGCCTGCGGAAAAAAGATTGGACAGCTATCTTTGCAACCCAGCCGCCCGTCTATCTCCTTAGAAGCATTGGAGAGGAATTGAATGCGTCTGGAAAGCAAGACATTGACGTTGACGCTTTTATCGGCTGCCGCCTTCCAGTTTGGCCTGGCTGGATCGCTATCGGCCCAGACGCCGACGCCTGCGGACGGCGCGCCGGCAGCTGCTTCACAGCCCACAGCGGTTGCAACAGCGCCGGCGGCAACTGCAGAC
>NZ_JBARMD010000034.1:0-7141 GCF_049802275.1 Occallatibacter sp.
CTTGAGTTCTTGCTTCGGCCCGGTTAATTTCGGTCGTCGCGCTGGTCATGGGGCACCTCGGAAGGGAGATTTCCGTACCACTTCAGGCTAGCAGCCGAATGTTAACGCCAAGGGTGATTGAAGTCACACGCTGATGAGATGCTGCTTCACCAAGTGGGATGCTGAACTTGCAGAAAGTGCGGGGCACGTTAGAGCGAGAAGCTTTGGTTGGATGGCTGCTTCTTGGGCGTGTTCTCAAAGTGGCGCTTGAGACGCAGGATTCTCGATTCGAATCCGTACCAGAGGATGGTTGCGGCCAGCGTGCAGGCGGCGAGGCGGAAGGCGATGACGGCGAGACTGCCGGGAATTCCGTACTTATCCATGCGGGCGTCGAACCAGCCGAAGTAAATGAAGACCATGATGTGCGTCATGTAGAGTCCATAGCTGATGCGACCGTAGAAGGCCAGGGGGCCGCGCCGGAGGATTGCATTCACCGGGTTGTGCGATCCGGTGGAAGCGATGGATGAGAGCACCGCTCCCGCGAAGAGTGTGG
This sequence comes from Occallatibacter sp., assembly GCF_049802275.1. Classification (NCBI taxonomy): domain Bacteria; kingdom Pseudomonadati; phylum Acidobacteriota; class Terriglobia; order Terriglobales; family Acidobacteriaceae; genus Occallatibacter; species Occallatibacter sp. Next base: position 533 of record NZ_JBARMD010000034.1, read on the forward strand.
TGAGTGCGGTGTCAAGAAATGCCGTTCCGCCGGCGATGGTCCCTGCAGCCAGGAATCCGATGGGCATGGCAGTCAGGCCGATCCAGAGCCAGACGCGGCGGCTGAGCGGAAGCGTGTAAAGGCCGAGAGCTAGGAGGCTGCCCATGGCGATGCCATCGATGTGCGTAAGCGTGTGCGTCGGCGTAATCCAGGCGAAATGTGTGCGGCGAAAAAGCGGGGAGGCGATCAATGCGCCGGTCAGCAGTGTGGCCAGCATCCATGGCGCGCGAAGAAATCGAACGACCGGCGCCCAGAGAAAGTAATACTGCTCTTCGATTGCCAGAGACCATGTGGGGCCGATGGCGGGCGGCAGCGCGAGGTGGAAGAGGTTCTGAAGAAAGAGAAGGTATGCCCACCAGGGTGCGGTTCTGATTGCATCCCATATCGTCGGCCCGATGAACCATGGTGCGTTGAGGTAGCAGACGACCAGCACCAGTACATAGACCGGCCAGATGCGAAGCGCACGGCGTGCGTAGAAATTGCGGAAGTAGTGTGGTTTGTTACGTGATTCAAGCAGGATCGAAGTAATCAGAAATCCCGAGAGAACGAAGAAGAGATTGACTCCGGCCCATCCCCAAAGCGATGCGGGATAGATCCAGGTTCCGGTGAAACGTGGATGGCAGTGATACAGGACCACGGAGAGGACGGCAATGCCGCGCAATCCCTGCAGTTCGGGGATGTAGGAGGGGAGCCAGGATGGGCGTTGGATTTTCAAAGTGGTGACTGAGCGGGAGGCGAGTCGGCGTTGGTCAAATCCCAGGTCTCAAATTCGAGACCTGGGGCACCCAGCGTTTCGAGAGCGGGCCGTTATCCGGCGGCCAATTGTTTGGCTCTTTCAGTGGCCCGCATCACGGCTTTGATCAGGGTTACGCGGAGGCCACCTTCTTCCAGTTCGAGGATGCCGTCGATGGTGCAGCCTGCAGGCGTCGTGACTTCGTCTTTGAGGAGCGCCGGGTGGTAGCCGGTTTCAAGCACCATCTTGCCGGCGCCGTAGACAGTTTGCGCGGCTAGTTGCGTCGCGGTGTCGCGGGGCAGGCCGACCTTGACGCCCGCTTCTGCCAGCGCCTCAATGATGATGTAGATATACGCGGGTCCGGATGCGGAGAGGCCGGTAACGGCGTCCATGTGCTTCTCGTCCACGATGACGGAGCGGCCTACGGTTTCGAAGATGCGCTGCGCCAGGTCCATCTGCTGGTCCTTGACGAAGCGGCCGCGGCAGAGTCCCGCGACGCCAGCACCGAGAGCGGATGGCGTGTTGGGCATGGCGCGGATCACCGGGATTTCGATTCCGGCGGCGTCTTCGATGGCGCGCGTTTTCACTGATGCTGCAAAGGAGACGATGGTCTTCGAGGTAGAGAGCGCGGGCTTGATTTCGGCGATCAGGTCGGGAACCTGAAAGGGCTTCACGCCGATGAGGATCAGGTCTGCCTGTTGCGCGGCGGCGAGGTTATCGGTGCCGACATCAACGCCCCACTGTGCGGCCCGTGCGATTGCCTTTTCAGCATGCGCGACTGTGGCGTGGATCTGGTCCGCGGCGAAGAGGTTCTGCTTGAGAAAGGCCTGAAGCAGAATTCCGCCCATTTTGCCCGCGCCAAGAACGGCTACGTGCAGCTCGGGCAATTGCGCGGGTACTGCGGTGGACTCAACGGCTATCTCCGCCATGGTGTTCCTTCTGGATGAAAGTGATGGTTCAGTTTAAGGATAAATGCTGCCGCGAGTTCCGAAGGGACAGAGTTGCAGCGCTTTCGCGCTCTGCTTCCGGTCAGCGCGAGTAGGTATATGTCCCGCAAACATCCGTCGAGTTGGCTAGAGCGTCGGATGTCAATAGAGGCATGTCCGTTCCGGAGAAGAAAGCTACCCTCAGCGCGCGGTCGTGGACAAAGGTTGCCATCCACTGGGTGTCGTCTGATCCGCAGAGCGTGTTGTGGTGGAGAAAGCGCTTGGCTGCGGGGACGTTCAGACGGTAGAGATACCCGCTGCCTGTCTCGTTGAGGTCAACATCGAAGATCGCGCTGGATTCGGCCGGCTTGAGGGGACGAATCTGTGCGATCGAAAAGGCACTCGTCAAATTGATCGAAAGCCTGGACTCAGAGATGGACAGATCTCCGGTGATGGCCATGGCATTGGTGCTGACCGCGCGCCAGTAGCCTCTGTCCTGAGCAGCCGCGGGAAGAGAACAACAAAGAATCAATGCTGCGAAAACGCCCAGTGGGGAAATTCTACTCATTCTTCGAGCATGACATCCGTTGCAGTCCGGGAGCAAGGGGATGAGGCTTCGAAACGGCAGGTGAGGGCCCGAGAGCCATCGGAGACAGCGAATGACGCATCGCGCGGGACCCTAAGCGATGGCCATCCTCTTCTTCGCTCGCTTCTCCTTGTACATCGCGTTATCTGCCCTGGATACGATGCTTTTCAATGTCTCTTCAGCGCTGTGGTCGGTTGCAGCATAGCCTATGCTGAGGCTTAGGAAAAATCGGTTTCCGGCCAGCTGGGTTCTAGTCGCTGCGCCGGAACGCAAGCGCTCGATGGCAGCAGTGATCTCACTCGAATCGAACTGGCCGGCAACCACGAATTCGTCTCCCCCAAAGCGCCCGATTACGTCGGTCTCCCGGAACGTTCCGATCAGCAGCTTTGCGGTCTCAACTAGCGATACAGAGCCGGCGCTGTGTCCCAGCTCGTCGTTGATGATCTTCAGATTATCCATGTCGACGAACAGGACGCCGAAGGGCAAGTGGGCGCGGCGGGCAAGGCGAAATGCCTGATCGGCAAACAGGTTGAACCCTTTGAAGTTGTAGAGACCTGTCAATCCATCCCTCAAGGTCAGATCGTGAATCTCGTGCTGCATGCGGTCGATGAGCCGCGCCAGGAGCAAGAGCAGGACGAACGAGATAATCGTCGCGACGGAGGTGAGAACCGCAGTGGCATAGTGCGTGGGAACCATTTGCGTATTCAATAATCGCGCCCGGCCAAGCTCACGCAGAAAGGGCAGGACGACCAGAACCGGTGCGATGATGCGCGCGATCCGTCCGCCAATGCCATCTCCCAGGAACACCGAGAAGACGCCGCGTTCAGCCCTGCGGAGAATGGAAACAGCGCTGAGCAGCATGAGGCAGACGATGGTCGGAAATGAGGGAAGACCCGTGGTGGATGAACCCGGAATCTGCGCGATTCCGAAGAGAAATTCGGAAACCACGACGAGGACCAGAAGGGCGAGAAGAGTCGCAGCCACGTCTGCGATGCTGCCGAAAAGCGAGTCGTGCGAGTGGATCAGCAGAATTACGATTCCCAAAAGCAGGAACGCGACAGGGGAAGCAGAAAAGTGGACGGGAGCCTGCCAGGAGGGGGACTGATTTCCGTTCAGAAACCTGTCAAGTTGCGAAAACGCATGCCGTGCCGGTGCCCAGAAGGTCGCAGCCGCAACCATCATCGTCAGACCGGCTAGAATCGCGCCGACGCGTTGCACTCCCTTGGACCGACCGGCTTCGGTGAAGAACATGGCCACGGTTGCGCAAAGCACCGCAAGCGCGGAAGAACTTCTCATGTGCAGAAAGCTTGCCGGCAGCAAATTGCCAAAGATTATTAAGACGTGCGAGAGCAAGTTGATGAGAACAATCTGAATGGCCAGGACGAGGCTGATTTGCTCGATGAAATACGCCCTGTGCAGAAGATTCTGGTTTGGCTCGAGTACAGGGAACGTCTTAGCTTCAATCTCCATGCGTTCAGCAACCATCACCTATTGCAGGCCCGGTGAAAATTCGATTTTTTCCCGTGTTTATTGTTTATTTATAGCAGTTTAGATGACGTCGCGGAATGCAACTTACGTTTGAGCCAGGTGACACGAAACGTAGTGAAAATGAGTCTTTGAGGTGTTACCGGGACTTGGAAGTTCCGCGGCTGGAGGCTTCATCGACCGTTGCGGTCATGGGGAATAGATGGTCGGTCTTGGTGGTCTTGAAAAGTTCGAGGACGCGCGGCACCACGCCAGCGGCAATGAGGTGGACACCTTTGCTCTGGCAGCGGACAAAATGACCGATGACGAGGCCGAGACCGCAGGAGTCCATATAGGGAACTTCGGTGAGGTCGAAGATGTTAACCGACGGCTTGTGGTGAGGCGGATCGGACTCGAAGATGTTGCGTAGCGCAGCCGGGCTGAGAGCGGCGTACATATCGCGCGCCGTGAAGGGGCCGGAAAAACGGAAGATGACGGCATCTGCGGCAGGGTCTTGCTTGCGCTCGATGGAGAACGTGGTGCCTCTCCAAACTTGTGCTGGCACGCTGGACATGAAATCTCCCTCGACGAGTTTGGGGAATGAACTGCCGCTGCGACACGGAACGACCCTCGGATTGTCACCGTTCTGCAAGGGAAAAGGCAAGGTTAATCTTGCGGCGTCGCACCTTCGGACACTTATCTTGAGTGACCCAGGTTACATGCCATCCTTCCGATTCTTTGTGTAGAATCCAGCTAATAAATCAACTTTAGAACGCTTCGGCGGCTACTGCGACTCAAGAATCCAGAATCGCTGGGGCGTGTTCTATTTCCTTGAAGCCAAACGCGATATCGCGGATGGGGAGTTCGTTTGTTGCCTTCGTTGTCTTTTGGATACGTGTGCCTGCCTGGGTTCCGTAAGAATCCCAGAGAGAAGAACCTTTCAACATTTTCAAACGTTCGATCAGCGAGGACCGGAAAAAGCGGCCCGCGTGGCGGATGCTCGTGGCTCCTCGTCGTTTCGTGCGCAGTTTTGTGCCTGCTGGAGTTCAGCACTCCGGCGCGTGCAGACGGGACTGCTTACTACATCAACAATCAGGCTGGTTCGAACTGCTCTGATGGCGGTGCGCACAGTATGGCACAACCCTGGTGTACGTTTGCGCCTGCGAACCGGATCAGGTCGTTTCTACCGGGCGATGAGATTCTGCTGGCGCGGGGAGCTTCGTGGAACCAGGAGCTATCGCTGACAGGACGCGGCACGGCGAGTGAGCCGATTACGCTGGCGGCTTACGGGACGGGCGCCAAGCCGAAAATCCTTCGCAACCAGGCTGTGAGCGACATCGGTGTTCTGCTGATGGATGCGAATTTCTGGAAGATCAGCGACCTTGAGGTTGGGAGGGCGAGCGTAGGAATTCTGTTGCACTATACACAGCTCTTCAACAACGGGGTAACTATCAGCAATATCGATGCGCACGACAATAAAGGGATCTGGGGCGGATACTCAACCGAGTATCCAGTGTCGCGTCACAACCTGGACCCCTTTGCGTCGAGTCTGAATATCAATCTGTCGTCGGGGATATTGTTCAATGTTGCCTCGTATCTTACCTACACCAGCTCACAGTATGTGCTGAAAGACGTGTCGGTGAGCAATGTGCGGGGAGCGAACAACCTGGACAGCGTGGCGTTTGATGCCGAGTCCAACACAATCGACAACCGCGACGGGCACAACGCTTTCCAGAATGTGGTTCTGAATGGGCTGATTCTCTCGGGCGATAACGGCGATGCTTCGAAAGCGTACGCCGCCGCCGGGCTCGGGTGTAGCGATTCTCTGCGCCTTTTGGGAATGACGAATGTGACGCTGATGAACTCTGTCTTGTTTGATGAAGCAGCATGTCACACGCCGACCGGAACCGCAGCCGTGATCCTTGGCCGCATAAGCCAGGTGAATTTTGTGAACAACATCATCTTCGGAGTGCCCGCAACAGGCAGTCCGGACGAAACCGGCATCGATTTCGAATGGTCAGAAGATCACGTGACCCTGCAGGCAAACTTGTTCGCATCGAATGCGGGTCCAGCCGTGGAGATATTGAATATTCATGGCGGCGACCATTCGACCGATCTCGCATTCGAGGACAATACGTTTGCACAGAACGCGTTCTCCCGTCAGCCGGGCGCGGCATCGGTCTGGGAAGATTACAAAGGCCGCGGGTACGGGACGCCGGCGGGGATGGTTCGCAACAACCTGTTTTTTGAGCCACACGGCAAGTTCCTCGCCGGCCAAAACATCGGCTCGATTGCAGATGTGAATAACCTGCAGACGACGATGGCGGCCAATTACGCAGCAGAGCAGTTTTCGGCGGCCCAGGGAAAGAACCAGTGGCGCTATGTGTACGAAACACCCGAGACGGCATGGACTGAGATGCCTTACTACTCCGCAAGCGACAACAATGGCTCATGGGAGACCAACGAGGCGCAGTATGTCAGCGCATTCCTCATGGCGCCGGGAAATTGCGCGGGTAATTGCGATGCGAGCGGAGTAGCCCGTGAATGGGTCGCAACGCGCTCCGGGAATATCAGCATCAGGGGTCACGTGCTGCGGTCCGGCGGGCAGGGTGGAGCCGGAATGACGGTGGCGGTCAATCTGGTGTCGGGTAGAAACCAGACGCCGATTTGGCCAAGCCAGGGCGGAAAGCAGTTAATCGCGGGCACCGACCAGCTGGGATATGCCACAGATGTGGACAATGTCCAGGTCGCGGCTGGGGATGTGCTCCGTTTCGAGGTCCATGCCGACCGCGGAAACTCAAATGACTCGGTGAGCTGGACGCCATCGGTTGGGTACGTAACGCGCAAGTCCTCGACAATCG
>NZ_JBARMD010000035.1:0-6343 GCF_049802275.1 Occallatibacter sp.
ATGGTGGCGGCTGCGGCCAAGGCGGCAACGGCAGTGGAAACAATGGTACAGGCGGTGGTCAGGGCGGCGGTTGCGGCCCCCACGGCGGTCAAGGTGGCCACGGCGGATAAACGCTCGCATGCATGCCTGTTCGAATGTTACTAATCCATCACCATCGAACACGCGAGACAGTGTTTCGAGAAAGCGCTAAAGGTGAATCACTCGCACTATGCGTGTCAGACAGGGCGAGTTCGCACTCTACTCCGGCTCTCTCTTCGTCAACTCCACTAATCGCTTCATCAACCCGAATGCAGCTGACAGAATCGGGCCGCCCATCGGGTCCTGGTTCAACGCCTCGACCGGTCCGTTTCCCAGGTGAATTCCGCTGGGGGTGAGCAGGTTGATGCGCGCATTCCCATTCTTCGGCTCCGGGGGCCGCGCCTGCATCCACGGTCCAATCACCTGTGCCACCGCGGTCCCGGCCTGCAGCAACTCATCTATCAGGGCATCCAGCGAATCGTCTCGGCGCTCCCACAGCACACCGGCTCCGCTGTAATTGAAGTAGCGCGCGCGGTGGTCCCGATACGCAGCAACCAGGTCCAGGCCCTTTGGCATCCCGATCTCGACCACCACGCCCAGAACTTGCTTTCCTTTTTCCCCTGGCGGCTTGTCGCCGAGTTCTCTGAGCGTGTTCCAAGCCTGAAGGCAAACGCGCGTTTCGAGATCAGGCATCTCCAGAATTTGCCGCACGGCTTCTTTCGCACCTTGCGCGTCTCCCGTATCCTTGCAATCCCGCGCACGTTGGAACGAAGCCCACGGCTCGGAAAGCGGGACCTTCGGATGCGCACGCACCAGCTCTGCCAGCGGCACATCTCCAAACAGAGTGTTCCTGATTTCGCGATGAATAGACGAGGGGTTGAGCGCGACAAAGTCCGACAAACTGAACCTCCTGCGCAACCGAGCGCAGCTGGCACGGTTCAGCCTGCGCTGACGATACGACTGCGCAGGCGTTTGAGAACGTTAGGGGGAACCAGCCCGGCGACTTCGCCGCCGAAACTGAAAACTTCCTTGAGCATGCGCGAACTTACAAACGAATAACGTCCTGCCGGTTGCAGAAACACGGTCTCGATCTCGGGCGCAAGACGGCGGTTCATTAACGCCATTTGAAACTCATGTTCGTAGTCGGAAATAGCGCGAATGCCTCGCAATACGGCAGTCGCTCCAAGTTGGCGCGCAAAATCCACCATGAGCCCGTCAAACGTTGCCACACTCACGTTGCCCAGCGCCGCCGTCGATTCGCGCAGCATCTCCACCCGCTCCTCAACCGTAAACAGCGGGTTCTTTACCGGGTTCTTCAGGATGGCGACGGTCAGATGTTCGAAGAGCTTTGCTCCACGCTGGATCAGATCGATGTGCCCGTTCGTCGGAGGGTCGAACGTGCCGGGATAAAGGGCTTTCACGCTCATCGAGTCTGCTCCGGTTTGATTCTACGGCATTTCCAGTGCGCCAAACGCCGAAGGGGTTTGTTAGCCTGATGCGTTGCCATAGGGTATGACAATTAATTGGAGCCGTACCTAAAGACACATCGGGCGTTCCGGTTCTACGGATGAAGGTGCATTGCGCATGTGGTTCCCGGGATTTCATCCAGGGTGATTTTCGTCTTCTCCCTCCGGAAGAGGGTGGGCAGCAGTTCCCCAAAGGATGTTCTCTACGGCAGCTCACTTGCTGTAAGCAAGCTCTTCGTTGCTGGGCTGCGCTGTGCGCGATGACAGATAGAGGGAGACAACTGTGATGTCGTCGGTCTGGCCAAAGCGTTGCGCCGTTTGCGCGATGTACCGCGCAGACTCGTTACTGACTTGCTGCGTGCGCTCGAATCCGAACAGCTCGCCTTCCCCGTTGGTCGCCTCCACCACTCCGTCGGAAAGAAACACAAGACGGTCGCCGCGATTCAGATGAAACGTCGCCTGCTCATACTCCACATCCGCAATCACCCCCAGCGGCAGGCTCCCCGCAAGCGCAATCTCCCGCCCATCGCGGTACGGATTCAGATGTCCAGCATTCGCAATTGTCGCTGTCCCGTCTGGATAAATCCGCGCGCAAAGGCAGGTCGCGAAGCACGGCGCGCAATCCAGTTCCTTCACCGCCGTCCCCGGCGACGCGACCGCGCCGATCAGCACGTGATTCAGATGATTCAGTACGGTGGCAGGATCATGCGACAGCTCATTACGCAGCGCGCCCACAAGCGTGCTCGAGTTCATTGCCGCTTGCAGTCCCTTGCCGCTCACATCTCCCACCACGATCAGAAGAGAGTCGTCTTTTAGCGGCAATACCTGGAAGAAATCTCCGCCGACTCCGTTCACCGGCAGGTACGCGCTCTCCAGCATGAAGTTACGATTCGACGGCAGTTGCGTTGGGATCAGCAGTGCCTGCACGCTGCGCGCCGCTGAAATCTCGGCCGCCGAGCGCTGCTCCTCCTGGCTGATGCGCACGAAGCGGTACAAGATCACCGCGATCAAACTCCCCAGAAATATCGTGTACGCCAATGTGCCGATTCCGAATTCAATGGGCCCGAAGTAGAAGCGATGCGAAGCAAACTGGTCGGGCAGCCAATGTCGACGCGCCGCAAAATCCAGGACAATGTTCGCCGAGTCCGCCGTGGCCGCCAGGAAGAACGGCAGCAGCATAACCCCCGCCTCGCTCTTCCCCGTTCGCCATGCGCGGAACAACAAGACAATCACCAAGCCGCAGAACACGACCTCCGAGATAACCGAGAGGATTTGATAGGCAAGGAGCAGGGGGGTAAAAAAGACAAACGGAACCAGAAGGACGCCGATTTGCACGCCACGGACAACCCTGCGCGACTTCGTGCCGGTGAAGTGGAGGACGAACTCCAGCGTGACGGCCATGAAGATACGGCTGGTGAACATGGTGAAAATGCGGTAAGTCAAAAGCGGCATGATCGCCAGTCCGAAAGCTGAATCCGCTGCCCCACCCGCCGCCACTGACAGGCACAGCAAAGCGAGCCACAGGTACTCCGGATGATGCCGCTGCGCCAGATAAAGAAATCCGCCCAGTCCCGCCACGCAGATAAAAAGAAATGCGAGCACCAGGTTGGAAATGACGTACTCATTCCACTGCCGGCCTATCGCCATGGCTTGCCGCTCGGCCATATCGTTTGCTGCGCCAAGCTCAACCCGGTGTAATAGCCCGCGGCTGACGGTCGTTCCCGGCCCGGCCCACGTGCGAATCGCAATTACCGTCGGCCCCGATGCCGAAGGATTCAGCGGAACAACAAACGGCGGAGACTGGTACTCCGAAGGCGACTCCGTCATTCCCCTGGTATGGCCCGCTTCAACACCATTCACGAACACATCGAGTTGGCCAATCGAATAGCTTGAAACCAGCAGCGAAAGCGGTTGCCCTGAAGCAAAGCCGCTGAACTGCGCAAGCTGCTGCGGCTCAATCTTCAGCCGATACCACGCATATCCGTTATAGGTATCGACGCCCTGCTCAACCAGCGACTGGCTCAGGCTGACCGTCGGCCAGTCGGAATCGTTAAAGCCCGATTCACCCCATTGCAAATCATCCCCGGTATGAAAATGCCATTGGCCATCGAGAATCGTGGCAGCGCGAATCCCCGCGATCGGTCCGGTCCCCAAAACATTCGCCGCAGGAGAGGACGGCTGCGCATACAGCGGCAGCGCACAGAGGCAGACCATCGCCAGCCGGCAGAAAATCCTCCGCGGATGAAGGATCGCGACTACTCGCCAAAAAATATTCATTCGCCTTCCCAAGTTTAGAGCACATACGCGCGGGGGGACGATCAGGAAGCCGCTTTCTAAACCCTCATACGTTTCCGAGCAAACGAAGTTCCTTTTCGTTGGCCGGACGCGCAGTAATGTTGTCAATCGGATCGTTGACGGGTCGAACACTGCGCCTGAAAGGATTTCTGCTTCAGAAGCTGGAGCACCTCGTCTACCCCGATTGCATCATCGAAGCCCGCAAACCGCGGCGGGAGCGCAAAAACATATTTCTCAGTCCGTCCGAGCTCACTGGGGCCGATGGGTGCCGCGCTCACGTTGAACTCACCGTTCTCTATCGCACGCCATTGTTCAGGAGTGAACACCAGGATCGGAATATCCTGATGCGGCTTCTTTTCCGTCCATCTCGGACTCCGGACGACTATCTTCGGCCCCGATTCGCCATTCTTCCCATTCCGGCCCCAGCGAACGCTCAGCACCTCGAATCCCGCCCAGTCCGAAGGCAATACAAGACAGAAACCGTACTCGGCATTGTGGTAAACCAGCGGAGTCTTCAGAGTTCTGTCTGGAGGTGGAGAGCCCTGGCAAGGGCCGCTAACAGCAGAACACAAGGCCAGCGCAAGGACGACTATTGCAATCGGCCGAACGCACATGCCTTGTCTCCCGCAGAATCGATCGCGGCTACAGCGGTTCCGCAGTTCCTGTGTCCGCGGACCATTGCTGCCGAGCGGGTTTTTCCTCGAGAAAAATCTGCCTTCATCCGAAGCCAGAAACGGCTACACCAACTGGGGAACCGCTCTAGCCCTTGCGGACGCGAACCGCTTCCTTGGCCTCGGCTGGTCCCGTCGCCGGAACCTCGGGAACATCAGCCTTGGCAGCGCCGATGCCGAGCTTCTTGCGAACCTCAGCGTCCATCTTCGCGAAGATGTCCTTGTTTTCCTTCAGGAAGTTACGCGTATTCTCACGCCCCTGCCCAATACGCTCGCCCGAGTAGCTGTACCATGCGCCCGACTTCTCCACGATGTTGTTGGCCACCGCAAGATCCAGCACGTCGCCTTCGCGGCTGATGCCCTCGCCATAAAGAATGTCGAACTCGGCCTCGCGGAAAGGAGCGGCAACCTTGTTCTTCACAATCTTTACCTTGGTCCGATTTCCCGTGACGACATCGCCTTCTTTGATAGCGGCAATGCGGCGGATATCCACGCGAACTGAAGAATAGAACTTCAGTGCACGCCCGCCCGTCGTTGTCTCCGGGTTGCCGAACATGACGCCGATCTTCTCGCGAATCTGGTTGATGAAAATCAGAGACGTGCGCGACTTTGAGACCGTGCCCGTCAGCTTGCGCAGCGCTTGAGACATCAACCGCGCCTGCAGGCCCATGTGCGAATCGCCCATTTCGCCGTCCAGTTCGGCCTTCGGCACAAGCGCTGCAACAGAATCCACTACCAGCACATCGATGGCGCCCGAACGGACCAGCGCTTCGGTGATTTCCAGCGCCTGCTCGCCCGAGTCCGGCTGCGAAACCAGCAGATTGTCCACGTCAACGCCAAGCTTCTTCGCATACATCGGATCCAGCGCGTGCTCGGCATCCACAAAGGCCGCCAGGCCGCCGTTACGCTGGGCCTCGGCAATAATCTGCAGCGTAATTGTCGTCTTTCCGGACGACTCCGGCCCGAAAACCTCGATCACACGGCCCCGAGGCACGCCGCCCACGCCCAATGCTGCGTCAAAGCTGATCGATCCGGTTGAAATGACTGAAATCGGAACCAGCGCTTCCCGCGATCCAAGACGAACAATGGACCCTTTTCCAAACTGCTTTTCGATCTGCGAAAGGGCTAATTCGACTGCTTTTGCGCGCTCGTCGGCAATAGGCATAGATATCTCTCCTCTAGGTATGCTCGCTTGGCGCGGATTGTCGGGAAATACAGAAAACACGCGGCGGCTATTGGTATTTCGAACGGATTGTAGCAGGATGCGACACTCAATAGATACAGAAAAAGCGAAGAAAAGGTGAACCTTCTGGCACCCCTGTGGCCGTCATCACGTTGCGGCTCTTGCGGTTCTGAATTCCAGACGGAAGACCCCAAAAAACGCGGGTCACGCCGAGTAGGTGCCGATGCGCGTCTCCCGTGAAGTCAGGGCGTCGCACCTCCGGTCGAGCGCTTCGTATGCCGGGTCGTTCTCTTTCCGAAAACTCCGGTATGCGTCCTCGCTCGCCCAGCGGTCGATGGTCAGGTACAACCCCGAGATGTAGGCGTCGCGCAGCAGTTCAGTCCCTAGATACTCAGGAGAACTGCGGAAAAGCTGTGCCCAGTTTCCCTCCGGCCCGTAAGCGGCTTCAAAGTCAGAAATCTTCTCCTCGGCAATCTCAAACTGCCACACAACCACAAACATACGCCCTCGATTTCTGCTTCAATGTTAGCGCAAGTGAAGGGGCCATTCCGACCGACACCAGGAGCCGCTATTCACTTAATCGCAACATTGAAGAATCTGCACTCCCACAGACCGGTACCTTCACAGTTCCTGCTCCATCTTTGATCTCGGCCCTCCCCAACCGTCCCGATGAATCCACCCACCACCGGGTGTCATTCTGAGAGCACGGG
>NZ_JBARMD010000036.1:0-1936 GCF_049802275.1 Occallatibacter sp.
AGCATGTTCCGAGCGATACACAGTGAAATCCGCATACAGATGATCGTTCCACATCGTGTAGGCACCGAGACCAGCGACATCCTGAGCCAGCCCTCCAAGAATGAGTGGCTCAGCAGAAGGCGAGGGAGCGCTCTCGCCGGATATCCACGGATACCCCCACGACGGCGTACTGTTCCAGACATCCTCGACCGTTGGACTGTTGTTCACACTAATCCCATATAACAAGTCCTTCGATCCCAAAGTGGTGTGCTTGGCATAGCGAATGTCCGTATTATCCAGCGTGAAATGATCCGAGGGATGGTCATAGGTTCCTTGCACCATTCCCCCAAGATGAGGCGATATTTCGCCGGCCAAGAAAAGACTGAGTTGCTGAGGAAACCCCGCGGTCCCGTTTTGCGCGCCTGGAACGTGGGTCGTGGTGGCAGTATCGCTGAGAAGAAGCATGACCGATATTGGAAAATATCGGTTGATCTTCAAGTCTTTACTCTCGACGGTCGTATCTGCCTTTTTGTCCGTAAGCGTGTAGCCTTCGAGCTTGAACTTGCGCCCGAACGCGGTTAGCTCAGGCGGATTGCTGTGACAGACATTGCACTGAAGTCCGGTTTGCCGGGTGAAGCTGGGCACAGCTTGTGCGTCGGGACACATACTCTCGATTGACACCAGCAGAACGAGACTGCTCAGTAGCGTGCAGGCCAAGATGCCTTGCTTCATGTGTGTCTCCGCAACCTAGGGTTGAATCAGTAGCAGGCATAGCAGTGCGGCATTTTTAATCAGAGCCACGTTCCGAAACTAAAAACGTCATTTTCCCAAAGAACCAGGATCTAAAACTGTGCCAAAGTGCACACTTTCCTCAGTGACCAGCCATAGGCGTACAACCCAACCTTGCCGCGCTCAGCGGGCCTGGCTGTAGTGTTGCTTCGATTCGAACAATCCGTGCGGAAGGTCTTCCTTCAACATCGCGATGTATGGCCCGAAAGCTGGCGGTGCATCTGTATTGGATCTGACGTCAGGGTGTGGACTACGGCCGTTCGAAGAGCTCGGTTCGCACGTGGCAGAGCCCCCGCAAGGTCGAACAGGTTCAACACTGACTTCCGGTTTGGGAGTAATCCGGTCACTCGCAGGGCAGGCAAATATCGCTCTATTGCTGGCGGAACGCCCTCTTCGCTCTTGCAGCCACGTTTATCTCGGTCCCTCCGACGGATTCAAAGCAGGCGGAGAAGAAGAGATCTTCCCCACCAGGTCCTCGGCCGCCTTCTCGTGCAACTCACGCACTTTACGAGATTCCTTCTCCGCATCCGCGACTCGCCCGAGTGTGTAATACAAACGTGCCAACTGATAATGAGCATCGGGCAGAGCAGGATCGAGCGCCACGGCCTGTACAAGAGCCGTCTGGGCATCTTTGTAATCCTTCTGATGCACGTAGATCGCGGCCAGATCGATGTAGACGATGCGCAGGTCCTTCTTGACGCCCTCCGCCCGCTTGAGCCAGGAAATGGCAGCCTCTGGACGGTTGCCCTTCCATTCGATATCTCCGATATAGGCCAAAGCCAGCGCGTGGTTGGGGTCGAGAGCCAGCTCGCGTTCGAACTCTTGCCTGGCTAGGTCATACTGCTCCGACTTCCAATGAAGATAGCCCAAGCCGAAATGGACGTTGGGCAAGCTAGGAGAGATTTTGGCCGCGGCCTCGAACTCGGCAATCGCCTCAGAAGTTTTCCCCACGCCGTCGAGCGCTTCGCCAGTCAGGACATGGGCTGGGGCCGAATCCGGATTCTGCTCTTCGATTCGGCGAAACTCCTCCTCTGCACAAGGAAATTTGCGGGCCCACAGGCAGCTTTGCGCCAGCACCTGATGAAGCTCCGCGTTGGCAGGGTCGGCCTTGGCCACCGGCTCAAGATATTGAGATGCCAGGTCAAATTTTCGTGCTCCGTAATAGCTC
>NZ_JBARMD010000037.1:0-15148 GCF_049802275.1 Occallatibacter sp.
CGTCGGGCTCTGTGTCGGCAATTGCGGCATGGAAGAGAGAACCATCTTTCGACTTGCGATGGAACTGTGGTCCCGCCTGGATCGGAAGTGTTGGCCCAAGAGCGAAATGCGCGGGGTCGCCGAGCCAACCTGCGCCGTACTCGAAAGCAGCGTTTTCACGACGCCCTTGCAGGTCGTAACGCAGCGTGCCGACCTGCTGCCCCTCGCTGAGCAAAACGTCAATGGTCCGCTTCATGACTGGGGCACCCGCGCTTTCTTCATGCGCACGCGCTTGGGCAGACGTTCTTCATCGAGCAGAAGGCCGGTGTCGTCGCGGCTCACGTCGATAAGTGTGCCTAGAGAGCTGCCAAAGCCCATAACGAAAAGTGCCATCGCATAAACGCCAAGGCCGACCCGAGGGTCGCCCTTCTCTGCGCGCAGGTACGTATTCTTGGCGACGCCCATGCGCTCGGCGACGGCAAGGATAGTAAGTCCACGTTTCCGCCGCGCGGTCGCAAGATCGCTGCCGAACTTGATCAGCGACCGCTTGACGGCAGAGGGCAAGACATCTGATACACTCGATCTCATCTTTAAGGCTCCATATATAAAGCCTTATATCCACATATGGTCCAATATATAGGGCTTTATAAAATATGTCCAGCCACACGCATTCAATCGGTATCGCTTAGCCTGCCGATACTTAACGCGTCACGCAGGCGACGGCCACCCTGCACAGTTGAGGGTTCGCTATGAAATTTCCCTCGCAGCCGTCAGATCACGCTTTCGAAGTTCAATCGATGAATCGAAATTGGGCTTGATGATGTAACGAAATGCCACCATCCTTTTATTATCGAAGAACCGACGATGAGAGCTTTCGCGGGGAACCGTATCCTCCCTTGCCATCATCACCGGCTTCATCGTAGCGGCCAACACCGAATCAGCTCAGGATGAAATGGATGAGTTCAAAGCAACAACGCGCGGGCAAGAGCAAGGAGTCTGGAGGCGTACGAAATGGCGCCTGGGCGGCTCTGAGCTGGGACGATCTGACTGAATGGGCGGGATCGCGCTCAGTCGATCGCGGAAGAGCCTATCAAAAACAGAGGCGCGTTCATGATCTCGCGATATCAGAGAATGGCTGGCTTCTGGCTACAGTGACTGGCGGCTCACGGTATGCAGTTACTGTCTGGTGCGAACCATCGCCGAAAAGACGAGGGGCGATTCATTCCCGCTGCACCTGTCCGGTGGGTTCGAGCAGTTGCAAACACGCTGTCGCGGTAGTGGCCGAATATCTTGAGAGACTGGGCGAGGGCGGGGAAACTCCTGCGGCAAACCAGGACGATGAGCGATGGGAGATGCTCGCCGACGAGAGCGGCGAAGAAGATGACGACGATGAAGCGGACGATCTCGACATGGACTCCGAAGACGATGATGACGAGGAAGTGTTCCATGTCGACCGTCATCGGCACCAGGCGGTTTCCGAAAAGAAAACACGCAACGTAACAGACGAAAAAATCTGCAAATATATCGAAGCCAAGAACCGCGAGGAATTAGTGGCGTTGGTCTGGTCACTCACTGAGCGCTTTCCTGAGTTGCGAGAGGAGTTCAGCGATCGTATTGCATTAGGCGAGGGTAATGTTGACCGCCTGGTGACCGAAACGCGAAAAGAACTCAGACTCGTCGCTTCCGAGGCCGGCTGGCGAAACTGTTGGACGGGTGAGGGACAGACGCCGGACTACAGTCGCGTGAAACATCGTCTGGAACGGTTGCTGGAACTCGGGCATCCTGACGCCGTGGTGCGCCTTGGAACAGAAATCATGACGTTGGGCAACGAGCAGATCGGCCAATCGAACGATGAGGGCGAAACCGCGGAAGCCGTGGGCGAATGCCTGCCGGTGATCTTTGAAGCCGTAGTTGCATCAACGCTCACACCAGTGCGCAAACTGCTTTTCGCCATTGACGCGCATCTACGGGACGACTATGGCATTGTCAACGATGCCGCCGACGCGGTTTTGAAGCTGACTGGCGAAGAATCTGCGTGGTCCGAAGTCGCCGATGTAATAGCTCAGCGCGCGAAGTCGCTTGTGAAGGAAGATGATCCCTTCTCCCGAAAATACCAGCACGAGCGCATCGCCGACTGGTTGATCCGAGCGCTTGAGAATGCGGGCCGCAACGACGAGATTCTTACAGTGTGCGAACAGGAAGCCCGCATCTCCGGCAGCTACGAACGGCTGGTCCAACGCTTGATCGAGATGAAGCGGTACGACGAGGCCCAGCGCTGGGCGGCCGAGGGAATCGAAAAGACAGTCGCAAAGCTGCCCGGTATCGCGTCGAGCCTGGAAAAGCTGCTGGGCGAGATGGCGGTACAGCGCAGGCAATGGCCAATCGCCGCGGCTCACGCGGCATTGGGATTCTTCACTCATCCCAGCCGCGAGAGCTTTCAGCAGTTGCTCAAGGCTGCAGTCAAAGCCGGCTGCAATGACAGCACTCGCGGCATTGCGCTCAACTTTCTCGAGACCGGCGTCTCTCCTCTGACGTCGCCAGGTAAGGCGTCGGTGAAGGGCGCAGCGAATCCAGAATGGCCGCTGCCAACGCCGGACTATCTGCTTCCGCTATTGAACAACGGATCCAATTTGGGCCGGCCAGCGAGCTCACATTTTGATGTGCTGATTGATATGGCCATTGCCGACCATCGGCACGATGACGTGCTCCGTTGGTACGACGCCATGTCTGCCGGACAACAGTATCGAGGACGCATGACATGGTATGGATCGGGCGGCTATGGAGATCGCGTGGCGGCCGCGGTGGCAGAATCGCATCCCGAGCGGTCGCTTGCAATATATCGTCAGCGCGTGGACGATCATCTACCGCACGCTAGCGCTCCCGCTTACGAGGCGGTTGCTGGTTATCTACGCAAGATGCGGCCCATCTTTCAAGGGCTTCATCGGAACAGCGAATGGGATGGATTGCTCGCAGACATACGACTGCGCTGCAAGAACAGGCCCAAGTTCATGGAGATTCTCGACAAACTGGACCCAAGACCGATTGTGGAACAGACAAGAGTTCAGCGATAGGTCTTGGGAAGACAGGTTTGACGCGGGATTAAAAAATGCTATGGCTGAAGGCGGGCAGATGCCTTTCCAGAACGTGATCTCGACGAAGAAAACAAAGCTCTTCGAGCAGAAATTGAGCGTCTGCGAAAAGTACTGGCCTCGAACGGTTTAACTTCAGCTTCTGCACTTACCCATCGACACAACTCAGATCTGCCAGCAGTTCTCAAATAGCAGGAAGACCGCCAAGAACGAATAGACATGAAAATGTGTAACAAATGTGCAAGCTTTGCTCGCTCAAGCATTTTTAATAAGCTAAACAGTTTCAGTGGGATAGACTTTACGCTGGCGTTTAGATGAGGCTCGATGTCCGCCGCGTTTGTCGCGGAGTGTTTCTCGTCCGGGACCAATGGCCAGCTAGCCGCGTAGTTTGTGGGGATTCTATGGTGCCCGGAGGGGGACTTGAACCCCCACACCCTTGCGGGCCGCGGATTTTAAGTCCGCTGCGTCTGCCAATAACTCACTGAATTAACAATAGTAAACAGCAAACAGTGATTAAGATGTGAAATCTTATGTGTAAGTTTTCTGGTTTCTTGGGGAAGTGCATGTCTCCCCTATGCAGGGAACTCGTTCACGCCTGTTTTCGAACAACGAAGACGCTATGCGGATAGAGACATGCTTCGGGAGCTTCAATTTGAGAAAGGTCGAGAAAAGTCGATAGACCACCACCGCGGCGACTTAGGCGCTCGGCGACCATGTAAAACGTCTCCATTTCGCAATTGATCCTAAGTATATCGCGGGCTGCAAGAGCGAACGTCGATGGGTAGTGGCGCAGAACGAGTACCGATGACTGCCCCATTCTTGCCGCGAGCGACTCAACGACTCTGATGACTTGTTCCTGTAATTCACAGCGCCGCTCAGAGCACTCCATTTGTGCCCACACCTTCATGCACTCTCGGGGATCTGCATAGGTCGGCGCAGCGTGGAGGGTGCGACCTCTGAGCGCCTTGGCATCAGGATGATTTCGGAGCTGACAGCTAACTGACCGCGTAGCCCACAAATTTGAAATTGCTGCATTCACGGGCGGGTCCCATGCCACAACGAGTTTTAAGTGTGGGTCTGCTGCATCCGCCAACCAACCTTTGGGCACAGGAATTTGTACATGAGCGATGTCGTCACTATCTTCAAGCACGCCCTGCCAAATGAAAACAGCCGAATTCGGGACGGGGTCCCGGAGTCGATTCACGCGCGCAATTCCAGATCCGAGTGCCCGACGAAAGTCGGGCCCTAAAGCTTCACAATTGGGAGGATCAACACTGGTCAGGAAGAGAAACGCCTTGGCAGTAACGCCATAAGGCCGCGCTCCCTTTTCACACACCGTATCGAGCTTCAGGAATGCGTCTGCAACTTGCCGACAGAGCAGCGGAGCTGCATATGAGGTCCCACAACGATCCTCCCAAAAGCCAGTGTCGGTCAATCCCCAAACACCCAAGCCAGCCGCATAGTTATAGGTACTATCGGTATTCCCTCCGTTTTCGACGAAATCCGGCTTCGGGCTACTGCACAACCCCGGCCCAACGCGAGAAAACGGACTGGGCCAGCCAATTTGCTGTGCGAGCCCAGCAGCGGATAGCTTTCCGACGATTGCTCCGCAGGTCAGTGAATTAAAGCTACGCGCCCAGCTTCCAAGGGACCATCGTGGGTCGTCGAAATGTGCGGGGTAGGGCGACTCGGGCTGTATACCGGGAGGACTGTTTCCTGCCGAGATCACCACCACGACGTCATTCTGAAAAACAAAGTTGTCCAAATCTTGGACCAAAGTGAGCATTTCCGATCGCTTCACGGACGACAAGTGGTCCAGCGGATCAGTGTCAAAACTTAGATTGAATATGCGCACATCGGGAGACGTTGCGACGACGGCGCTCAATGCGGGCAGAACGCTTTTGTCCTCAATCTCCGAGTAGCCGGCGCCGCCGAGGTGAACGTCGAAAAAACGAGCCGAACCGTACGGTGTAACGCCGGGGATCCCTTCATCGTAGTCCACGTCACCGAATACCGCTCTAGAGGCCACGAAACTGGCATGCCGCTTAGGGCTATTGGATACGGCTGTCGGCGCAGTATAGGCCCCGCGCTTGTAAGGGCCTAGGATGGCATGGTCGGCCGGGGTACCTGTGTCGACCACCGCAATAGTCGGCAACGAGGAAATCACCGGAGCCTGCGAAACCGCGGAGCCCGCTTTTTGAAATCCTTTTTGCGCGGCCATTGAATGCGAAATCAATGGCGAATGTAAGGACTGCACCGAAAAAAAAGTCTTCGCGATATCCAGAATAGAAGATGGTAGCAACCGGCCCCGTAGCCACTGGCGACCCGAAAAGTCGGAACCGGTACCCGTAATGAGTTCGAATGAGCGTTGCAGTCGTCCGCCGACAGCTCGAATCAATCTGTCAATCTCGATGATGGTCAGAAGTGGTTGGAACTCAATTACAGCGTCCGCGACCGAATCCTTCGGTAACTCATTCATCCACTCTTCGTCCAACTTCACCTCGACGGGTATCGCCTGAAATTCATCGAAGGCCACCCACCTAGCCTGCTCGCGTTTGCCACTCCTTTCGAGGGATTCCGAAGTACTCGCAAGTTGATCCAATATCTCGGGCCTTAAGTGCACCACAGCGGAGCCCTCGTCCGTTACCCTGATGAGATCCAAGCCAAGCCGATTGAATACTCTGGAGTGTGCGCCGGAGAAGTCAGTATGTTCGACAACAGTCGCGAACTCGCCTGGAGGTGCCTTCGTCTTGTCCTTCGAGAGTTTCTTAATTGACTCCTCAGGCTTAGCCACGATGAAATAGTGACTGTCGCGCAAGGGATCCAACGATTTTTCGATCTCCCTTTTTACCTGTCTCAGCGAGCCGCTTATCTTCTTGCCCCTCGCGCTCCAATCAATAGGCGCGTAGCGAGGTACGCTGCCGCCCTCTTTTATGCCGCGGCCTAACTCGTGCTGCTCGTTCAAGTAGTAATTGCGAGGCTCAACGATTTTCTCAGGCGCCATCCTGCAACTCCCTTAATAAGGCCTCGCGCGCCACCGACTCCACGATCCTTTTCGCCTCTGCGTAGCTTTTTACCTTTGTGAGACGGGTGAGGATGCCACGGGTAAGATCAACGTGATAGTGCCGAGCGATCCCTTTCGCATAAGCTTCCACTTCGCGCGAAGCAGGGGCAGGAAAATCAAGGACCAAGTCAAAGCGTCGCCAGAGGGCACGATCAATGCTCTTAGGGAGGTTCGAGGTTGCAATAAGCAGGCCAGGAGAGCTGAAAAGCTCCAATTCCTGCATCATCGCGATCACAATTCGATCTAGCTCACCGACATCGAGGGAGCTCCCGCGCTGCTTGCCGAGTGCATCCACCTCGTCGAACAACAATACGCTGGGAGTTGTCGACGCGAACTGGAACAGTTCTCGCAAATGAGTCGCGGTCTGCCCTAAGTACGACCCGATAACCGCATCGAACCTCACGACGTACAAGGGAAGGCCTAGTTCTGAAGCCATGGCTTGCGCTGTCATCGTCTTCCCGCATCCAGGAGGCCCAATAAAGACCAACTTTGATCGCCTGCTGATAGCCTTGGCGCGAAGCAAATCGCCGAAACGAGTTTCCTTAATTACGCCCCTTAACGCCTGAAGGGCGCTCGAACGCAGCATGACGTCCGAAAGATGAAGGGAATCTCGGCGCGGGGTGAGAGCGGACGCTAGGAACGTCGATTCGCGCGCAATGCCTTCAACGGAAGCGGGTGGACTCCAACCCGACACATCCGTGGTATTCAGGGCCGCGCTCAGCATTTGTGCAGCAGACGCACGCCCCCTCTTTCGCTCCGCAGCGATGATGTTCTTCGCGGTCTTTTCTGCACCACTAATGTCTCGCAAGCCCAGCGACTTAAACAGGGCTGCCAGCTCTCTTACGCTCGCCATGATTAGGAGAATCCTACAGGAATTACCCGGCTACTGGGCGAGGCTGACCCCACCTGTGATCGCTGAACTCGTCCAACCGCGGCCCTGCCGCGGCGCAGAATGTTCTCCAGCCTCCCTCAAACGATTCAAACTATCGTGCAATGATTCCCGGTGCTGACCATTGTAAGCGCGCCAGCGAGTGTGTGAACTAGACTACGAGTGTGGTGCGGGCGGAGGGACTTGAACCCTCACGGGGCTTGCGCCCCAACGGATTTTCTTACCCTCTACGGCTTTCGCCGCCCTGCCGGAAAAGCGCGTCCCAGGGGCGCTCCGGCTGGTTTGTGGTCTGGACTATACCTTCACCGTGACCGTTCGGTCCGTCGCCGTTCGGCGGTAGGTGCTGCCCGTCTAGTCTCTACACCTTCCCCTCCGGAGTTCTCCGTCGGGGCTTGGCTCGGGATCGCCATTTCACAGGGTTCCCCGAATTTGAGCAGTTCTGCATCGCCGGTTTCCCAGCGAGCACTCAAGTTGCGCTTAAGTCCGATGCGTCTGCCGATTCCGCCACGCCCGCGTGGCCAACTTAAGTATAAGGCTAAGTCCCGGTGCGAAGTTCCTTCGCTACTACCTTGGCCACCTTCTTCTTGCGCATGATATTGATGGCCGCCGCGTCGAGGCGGGTCTTGATGTGCGAGGCATAGAATTTTTCGATCATCTCGACCGATGTCCTGCAATTCTTGGCGATCTGGTAAATATCCGCACCCTCCATCAGGCGCAGACAGATGTAGGTATGGCGAAGGCTGTACGCGGTACGCGCTTGACCATCGCGGTCGGCTTTCAGCTTCTCTTCGTCGAGAATGGTGTTGAACAATTAGCGCTGCCATTTGGGGAAGAGAAGGTCGGTGGGTTCAGGCAAGCGCGTCCTTTCATTGGTCCCTCCCCTCCCGGGTTCGTCGATCCGCACTGGACGCGATCGGCTCTTCAGGCGTTCGAACGGCCTGACCGAGCCGGGCATGCTCTTGCAATAACCAACGCCGCGCTTGCCTCTCACTTCAATTTCAAGGATCGTTTCGCCAGTGGCTTCGTCTTTGACAACCGTCACGTCGCGGAATTGCAGTGCCCACGCTTCATCGGGCCGGAGTCCAGTATTGACGGCGAACAGCACATAGTCGTGCAGTTGTTCGCATTCCCATTTGAAGCGCTCCTGCTTTGGCTCTTGCGCCCGCCTGCGCGTCGCCTCGTAGAGCTTCTTGTACTCCTCCGGTGAAAACCATGCCCGGTGCGTAATCTTGCCGGAAGTCTTGTAGGGGACCGACATGTCAGGGAGGTATTCGATCCAGCCGTGTCGCCTGGCCGTCTTCAGTACCTGACGAATGCAGACGATCTCCTTGTGTACTGTGCTCCGCGCCGGAGTGCCGCCTGTCTTGCAGTTCTGCGCGCGCCAGATGCGGTATTCCTGAATGACGCCGGATGTAATCTCGGCAAGATGCTTCTCGCCAAGAAACGGAAGGATGATGCCGTTCAGCTTCAACTCATGCTGATTTAGCCAAGTCGGGCCGCGCTGGCCCTGCGTGAGGATTGGAGCCTCTTCGAGGAATTTCGCGGCGGCTTCTTTGAATTTCTTGCCTTGGCGTCGCGTCTCCTTTTGAAGAAGTCCGGCGTGCGCTTTGCCGCGCAAGGCGAGATACCAATCTTCGGCGAAGTCCTTCGCCCGACCGAGGCTGTCTTCATGCGTTGAGACTCGCCAGTTGCGCCCGTTAAGGAAGGTCGAGCACTGCCAGTTGTCGCTGTTTTCGCGGCGGTAGATGTTGACCTTGCCGCCCATGGTTTTGTGGGTTTCTGCTTTGGGTTTTGGGCTTTCTAAGGTTTCGGACATTGTTAGCTCCTTCGCGCCTCAAAAATGCCGTGCACATGTGTAATTGTGTAGCAGATGTGAAACGAAAAGTAAAGCGACAACCAACTGATTTCAGGCAGTTTATATAGGTATCACTTGGATTTTAAGTCCGCTGCGTCTGCCAATTTCGCCATCCGGGCTTGTGGGATGCGCGTCAAGTCAATGGTAAATCGAAATGGAGCGGAGGAGTGGATCGGGACTGGAGTTCCGGACTCCGGGTTTCGCGGGATTGGGCTTCTGCTTCGGACGATTTTTCTTTAGCTGAAGTCTTCGCATCGTTCGACACGGCTGAAGAACTCGCGGAAAGAGTCGATTTGCGATCGAAAAGAATCCCTCAGGGGCTAAAAAGCCCGGTCCTGTTTGCGGTGCTTTCGGCATGACTGAAGCCATGCCCTGATACAAACACCCGTCCAAAGTTACGGCATGACTGAGGCCGCCCCTGATTCATACACCCGTCGAGGTTACTGCATGACTGAGCCATGCCCCGATTAAACCCCGGTCCAGGTTGCGGCGTGCTGAAGTCCTTATCTGATACAGACACTGTGAAGTGGCGAGTTCTTAGCAGTTGGGAAGCTCTGCGCCGACACGACTCCGTCACGCTGTGAGTTTTTCACACGTGTGAAGTCCTGCCCCAAAGACGACTCCGTGGTCTTCTTTGCACGTTATTGCGGATTACGGTATTGGATGTTTTCGCCTTCCAGCTTGTATTCGGCTGAGCAGGTGTCTCCGCCACAGATCATGGTTTCTTTTTCGCAGAGCTGGCGTCGGGTGATCAAGCCCATGGTGCCGCAGCGGGGGCAAGACATGACTGCTATATATGGATTCTGGGCATGACCGAGCTTGGACTGGTTTTCAAGAAGGAAAACCGTGCCGGGGTCCATTTTTTCGGGGATCCATTCTTCGAGGAATTGCAAGTCGGTAGACATCCTGCCCTCCGGGAATTTGACGTAACGAAGCAAGTTCCGTTGGTGCTGGGTGGTCCGTCTTTCAACAACGTGCAGCGAATGGAGATTCGAATCCTCTCCGGTTGCTTCGTAGTGTTTATGCGCGGCGGGTTTTAAGTCAACGAGAATCGGACGAGGCTAGTAGCAAATCAGATTCCCGGGTAATGCGTTTTATCTGCCGCTCGTAACCTTTGATGCCGATGTGGTGGTGCTGGCGTCGATCTCGCGATAGATTTCGATATTGCGCAAGATTGCCTGAACGTATTCACGGGTCTGGGTGAACGGAATGGATTCGACGAACTCATCGATGCCGCTGTAAGGACCTGCGGCCTGCCAGTCTTCTACGCGACTATCGCCGGCGTTGTAGGCGGCCAGCGCGTACTCAGGAACTCCGCCGAACTTATCGAGTGTCTGCTTGAGGAAACGGGTGCCGAGGCGAATGTTGGTCTCGGGATCGAGCAACTGGAAGGTTTGGAAGTGGGTCATTCCCTCCTGGCGTGCCAGCGCTTTGCCGTTGGACGGCAGAAGCTGCATGAGGCCCCAGGCGTTGGCGTAGGAGATCACCGATGGGTTGAATTCCGATTCCTGGCGGATGAGGGACGCGACTAGATAGGGATCGAGATTGTTTTTGGCGGACTCGGCTTTGATGATCGTCCAATAAGGCTCAGGGAAAAGAATGTGCCAGTAGGCGAGCGGGATGGATTGGATGGACGCGCTGGCGGCGCCGGGCAGAGCACGCTTGAGGGCACGCATGGCACGATAGGCCTCACCGTAAGACGCGTAGATCTGCGCTTCGGCAAGGGCGCTCCACGAACCTGAGTCGGGATCGGCGGCGATTTCGCGAGGAATGTAGTCATTGAGGCCGGCATTGGCGAGCAGTTTTGCTTTGGCCAGATGCGGACTGTCCTCAGGGAAGGTCTCGGCAAGGGTCGGCACGTCTGCGGACTTGATCTGATCGAGATCGGGAGTTGAAACGGGCGCGGTGCTGCCCAACGCGGTCAGACGCTGACGGGCCATCTGCGCATAGAAGAAGTGCTGATAGACGCGGACAATGGTGCGGTAGTTGGCCGCCGCCTTAGCCAGGTCGTGATCCTGGGTCTCATAGAGACGACCACGCCAATACAGCGCAGAAGCCGTCTCAGTGGTGCCCGGGAAATTATGAATCTGCTCATCAAAGATGCGCTCGGCGTCTTTGAAGTTTCCGAGGCGGTAGTTCAGCCAGCCAGCGCGCCAATGTGCGGCGGCGGCGTTCTTGTTCGAGGGAAAATGCTCAGCGAGGTAGGTGTAGTATTCGGCTGCGCGCGGATAGTCTTTGCGCAGGAGGTACATGTTGCCGCTGGAGAACAGTGCTTCAGCCAGCCACTGGCTTTGGGGGAAGTCCGTTTCCATGCGGGTAACGATTTGCGTTTGCTCGTCGAGGTCGTTGCGGTTGCGGGCGAGTTCCATGAGCAGGTAGAGCCGGCGCGCGCCGTTTTCATCGGGAGTGTCGGCGAGGGCTGATGCCTGGCTCTCAGTGAGGCGCTTGAGCTTCAGATCGCATGCTGCGGCAGCTACCGCGAAGCCATTGCGGGTCTGCGTATCGAGATTGAACTTCTGGGCGAGGGAACGGTATTGTTCGGCGGCTTCTTCGTAGTGCCCGGCCTTGTAATAGGCGTCGCCGAGGGTACGGAGTTCGTCGCTGGTGAGGGAGTCTTCAGCACCCAGGGAGGTAAGCCTCGCGCGCGCGCTGGCAGCTTCGTTTGAAAGCGGGTAAGCAAGCAGGAGCGCTTTGAAGATACGGACGGCATCCTGGTTCTGATTCTGTGCCTGGGCTACGAGCCCGGCGGCGAGTTGATATCCAGGACGGCCGGCCGCAGGATCACTGGCTGCGGCATCGAGAACGTGCCTGGCTCCAGCAGGATCGTGGAGGTCGAGCAGCACGTTGGCCTCGAGCTCGGGCACTTCGTCGACGAAGATGCTGTCGGGGTATTTCTCTTTGAAGCCTTTGAGGAGAACGTCGGCCTGGGCTTCCTGGTTGGCTTCGTGATTTGCCTTGGCGGCGAGGAAGTCGGCGTAATCGTTGAGTTCTTCGCCGGACTGCTTTGCTTGATGGAGACTGGCAGTCGCGTCGGTATAGCGCTTATCGAGAAAATAGGCGTGGCCGAGAGCAAGATAGGCAGCTGCCGCGGCTTCTCCGGAATGCGCGTGCGCATAGGAGGTGACGCCGGCGTATGCAGCCGGGGTCCGCAGGGTAGCGAGTTGCTGGGCCATGGGGCGGAGTTCGGTGGAGGCGACGAAGGCCAGCTTGATCTTGTGGGCGCGAGCTGCGCGGCGGCGACGCTCGGCGGGGCTTACGTACTTCTTCTTGCCACGGGGAGCGGTGGCGGAGTGGTGCGTCGTTGTTGATGTCTTTTTCTCGGTGGCCGAGGCGGGTTTTTTAGACGAGGTTGTGGTGTGGCTGGTGGAGGGAGCTGGTTTTTTTGTTGAGGAGCTGCCGGACTTTTTGGACGTGTGAGTCGTGGAACTCGAACTATCAGAGGAGCTGGCCGCTTGCGCGTCGTACCTTTTCCCCTCAACAGGAGTGACCGCCAGCAGAGCACAGAGTACGGCAGCCAGCATCCTGGCCGGAACCTGCGTTGGAAGAGGGGGAGAAACTGAGTTCATAGATCCACTTTAAGCCTGAATTGGGTGCGGAGAACAGCGAAGTACCCGTACCGTAACGTTCCATTGGGAATCACGGATGGATTGTCTCTCCGGGCGGAATTCCGAGTTGGCTGGGGCGGGGTCGTCCATTACACTTAGACGCAGGGATTCGGCCTGTTTTGGCCGTCCCAGAGAATTCCGCAACCAACCCCCATGGCGACCATCCAATCGATAGCAGGCGAAAACGAGCAGCATCCCGATGTGGCCTTAGTTGAAAGGGTCCGCAGCGGAGATATCTCAGCGTACGATGAGCTCGTTCGCAAGTACGATCGCCAGATCTTCAGGATTGCGCAGCACATTACGCAGAACCGTGAAGATGCTGAAGACGTAATGCAGGACGCGTTTCTGAAGGCGTACGAGAAGCTGGATCAATTTCAAGGGAATTCAAAGTTCTACACATGGCTGGTTCGGATCGCAGTAAACGAGAGCCTGATGCGACTGCGCAAGCGGCGCACGGGCAAGATGGTCTCGATCGACGAGGACATCGAGACGGAAGAGGGCAGCGTTCCGCGCGACCTGGCGGACTGGGCCCCCGATCCAGAACAGAACTACACACAGTCAGAGCTGGCCAATATTCTTCGCAAAACCATTCAGGGGCTGCCGCCGGGATTCCGGGTGGTATTTGTGCTGCGCGACGTGGATGGACTTTCCACGGAAGAGACGGCGGAGACGCTGGGATTGAGCGTGCCTGCCGTGAAGTCTCGCTTGCTGCGCGCCCGTTTACAGTTGCGCGAACGCCTCAGCCGCTACTTCAAGCGGAAGAAGGTTCCCAAGGAAAAGGGAGTGAAAAGTGACGTGCACTGAGTTTCTGGCTATGCTCGACGATCTGATCGACGATTCGGTGACGACGGAGATGCGCGCCGATCTGCAGGAGCACCTGCGCGGCTGCGAACACTGCGAGGTCACGTTAAGCACTACGCGCAAGACGATCCAGATTTATCGCTCACATGAGGTGTACGAGATGCCGGTGGGGCTGCGAGAGCGGCTGCACAAGGCCATCATGGAGCGGTGCAAGAAGGGCTGCTGAAGGCCAGGTTTACCGCCGCGATCCCCTCCTCGACAGATTTTTCCAACCGATCATCGATTTGCAAGCCACAGCATCTCCGCTCCACTCGTCTCACTACTAACAGGTGCAAGGTGCGGAGATTACGCAGCTGGATGGAGATCCTGCGTCGCACTGCACGCAGAGGTCGCGGTGAGGCAAGTTGGAGTTGAGTATTTCGGATTGGGGTTTTTTGCAGAAAACGGAGCAATTTCGTCCAGAGTCTTTGGCCTTGTAGAGGCCGACGTCGGCAATGGCGAGCAATTCGGACACTGATTTTTGAGGAGGGACGGCGACGGCAGCTCCAACGCTTAGGGTGATGGACACGTCGCCTTGTGGTGTGGGGATCGGATCGCTGCAGATGGCGATGCGGATGGCTTCTGCGCGCTGGCATAACTGGTCCCTGTCCAAACCAGGAAAAGCGACGAAGAATTCTTCTCCGCCGAAACGGCCGACGAAATCGTAAGAGCGGACGTTTTGACTCAGTCGGCGAGCTGCTTCCTTGAGCACGAGATCGCCCGCCAGATGGCCGTAGGTGTCGTTGACCAGCTTGAAATTGTCGAGATCGAGCATCAACAGGCCGGTTCGGCCGTTCGTTCGCGCGGCGCGATCCAGTTCATGCTTGCAAAGGTCCAGGAAAGCGGTGCGGTTCCACAGGCCGGTGAGCCCATCGCGCATGGCCTGGGCGCGCAGTTCTTCGCGGGCATGAATGAGCTCGTTCTGGAGGGCCAGAATGCGAGTTGCGACAAGCAGGCGGGCACGCAACTCGGGCTCGGCGAAGGGTTTTCCCAGACAGTCGTCTGCGCCTGACTCCAGTGCATGGACCACATCAAGTTCTTCGGTGCGGCCGGTGACCATGAGGATGTAGTGGTAATAGGAACGGGACTTATCGCGCAGGCGGCGACAAAGCTCGATGCCATCGATTCCCGGCATGCCCCAATCGATAATGACGACTTCGGGCGGCCTCTCCTGCTGAAGAATCTGCCAGGCATCTTGGCCGTTGTCGACTACGACGACTTCATAGCCCCAGCGCTGGATCCAATGTTTCAGTATGAGCCGGGTAATCGTGTCATCTTCGGCGATAAGCACGCGGGGGCGCTCTGCTCCGTATGTCCCAGACTCGGATGAGTGCATTGCTCTTACCTCGTTGAGCCGCAAGCCGAGGGGAGCAGCAGGCGTGAACGATAATTTAAAGATCATCACCAGTTTATTCGGAAGGCCTGGCGCTTTAAATAACTCGATTGTGCTATGGCTGGGTCTTTAGAATCAGGTGATTCCAACGGAAAGCGCAGGGCGACGGGGAGAGGGGTTTGAGGCGACTTGGAGGATCGATGCGTGCTTTCGGGAGGAACCGAAAGCGCAATCTGTCTCGGTTCCCGCGGCGAAGGGTTGGTTATTGAAGGTTACGAAGGGGGCAAAAGCGCGCTGTGACCACAACTTCCGGTGAAAAATGGAGTCATTGTAAACGTACAGGTCTGATTCGCCACGAGGTCACAATCCACCCTGAGGTAAGGAGCCGTACATGCAGTTTTGCCATGGACCGCTGACCGCAGTGCTATGCCTCAGTCTTATTTGTCCGGCTGCGCCGGCACAATCGCTGCTTTCGGATTCGGCGCCGAGTGCGC
>NZ_JBARMD010000038.1:0-16713 GCF_049802275.1 Occallatibacter sp.
CTTCGCGCTTCGAAATTCTCCATCCAATTTGAATGCGCGCGCGGCAGCGGCCACGCTTTGCTCGTCAATCATCGCCACAGCCGATGGGGGTAGGTCCCCTGCTCAATGAGTCGGCCGACGCTCTGCACTACACGTGGATGATCCTCGCGATATGTAACGCCGAACCACGCATCAGCCGAGCGCAACACCTTCACCCGCGCCTGTCCCGCCTGGATCAGCGTATTCACCGAACTCGGAATGTAGCATTCGGCATTCATGTCTTCTCCATATCGTGTTAAAAAGCGCTGGAAGTGCTCGTATAGCTGCGGAAAAACCTGCGGCGTAAATCCCCACATGTTCATGCTGACCAGTTCGCCGCCGTTTAACACCGTCTCCTGCCCTTCGGCGTCGATGTTGGTGATATGCGACCCCTCGCGTTCAATCGACTTCAGTTCCGTAATGTCTTTCAGGTACCCGTCGTCCGACACATGGCACACGCCCCGCGCCACGGTACCAAACTCCGAGAGCGTGTTACGCAAAACGAACCCCACCATCGCATAGTCTGAGGTGCCCGATTGCAAGTGCTGCGCCAGCAGGCGATAGCTGCTTGCTCCGTAGAAATCATCCGCGTTGATGACGCCAAACGGTTCGTGGATTGTGTTAGATGCCATCAGGATTGCGTGCGTCGTGCCCCACGGCCTGATGCGACCATCCGGGTGTAAGAGCCCGGGGATCAGCTTCCCCGTCTCTTGAAATACGTACTCCACTGGGACGCGTTTTTCATAGCGCGACCCCATCTTTTCTTTGAAAGCCTGCTCCATCTCCTTCCGAATCACGAACACGACTTTCCCGAACCCCGCGCGCCGCGCGTCGAAGATCGAGTAATCCATGATGGTTTCGTCTTCTGGTCCAACAGGGTCAAGCTGCTTCAATCCACCGTACCGGCTGCCCATTCCAGCGGCCAGCACAAGAAGTGTAGGAGTAATCATGGCATCCATCCTTCCCTCAGCAGGGCGCACCCTCAGCGGATCGCACTCTGAGCCGGCAGGATGTCGAGCGTGAGTACCTGGAACGCAGCGAGGTGGAACTCATGTGCTTCTTCTGCCTGAAGCACAATCGCCGGATTACCTGCACTCTTGGCGTCGTCTTTCCAAGGGCTCCGAGCACTATACACCTTCGCGGCATCCGTCGGCAGTGCGAACGCATCCTGCAGCCGCAGCCGGATTGTCTGCTCGTGATCGCTGGGATTGCGCAACACCAGGATGCCCTTCCGCGGCGTCCACGAAGCCCATCCGTACACCTCGAGCCACGCCGGATCGCCACCCACCCAGTGCGTATCCTTCAGCACATCGGCATTTGCACGCGACCACTTCGCCGCCTCCGCCAGGTCGTCCCAGTTCTGCTGCGTGAGGAGCGATGGCGTGATGTACATCTCCTGCAACTGCGTCCCCGTACCGAAGTACGAACGAATCTCGTTACGGAAATCGTTGCCTGGATCCTTGTCCAATTCTTTGTGGTCCCGCGCGTAGATGAGCCCATGCAGCATCAGCGAATTCAGCGGGTAGAGCGGCCCCATCTGTACTACACCTTCGTACGTCTGCGCGTCGCGATAGGTGATCCACCGCTCGCGATACGGTCCCACTCCTGCGGTGGAGTCATCCTCGCCGCCGCGCCAGATCGAGTCCGCATGCATCGTCCAGAACGGCGAAGGCCACGTGCCCGTAGTCAGATTCACAAACAGATCAGGCTTCGCTGCCCGTAATTTTCCAATCAGATGAATCATCGCCGAAAAATCGCTATCGAATTGGCTGCCTGGAAACACCGAGTCCACATTTCCCGTTCCATCAAACTTGAACTGGTTTACCCCGTACTTCCGCATCATCTCGAGAGCCACATCGCGAAACGCCGCGTAATACTTCGGTCCTGACAAGGCATAACCGCCGCCTACAATTTCGTATCCCGCCTCATGTCCAAACGCGATCCGCTCCTGCTTCGGCTTGGAGTAGCCGCCCCACGGCGACATCCACACACCCGGATCGGCATCGTATTTTTCCGCCGCATTCTTCAGCGGCGTAAAACCATCGGGAAACCCGCTGTTGAATTTCCATAGCGAATCGTGCTTGTCCCAGCCATCGTCGAACAAAAATGAATCGAGCTTCACGCCGCGCTTCTCAGTCAGCTCGCGTCCGAATGCGTTGATGCGATCCACGGCATCTGTTGCGGTATACGGTGTAAAGTACCCCAGGTCGTACCACGAGTTGTAGTGAAGAAACGTTCGATATGGATGCGCGCGCTCGCGTTCGAGGTAGGCAAGAAAATCACGACGCATCTGGCCTTCGCGCGCCACTCCGATTACCGACGAGTACGTAACGGTCTGTCCGGCACGCAGTGGCAACTCACGCTCCATCCAGGCCGTCGCCCTGTCTCCTCTCACCTTGCTTTGCGACAACGGATGCTCAAATCCCACGAACAGGTTCCCTGCCACAATCGGCGAACCATTCACTGAGCCCACCACTTGCGCCCCGGGCAGTGCGAGATCGATTAACTGCACGCGGCTGATGGGTACATCTAACTCCCCCGCTGCTGCGATCGTGACAATCTGCCGGATATAGTGAGAGCCCTCGAGCAGCACCATCGACCACTGCACATGAACAGTGCGATCGCTCGTCTCCATCTCGACATTGATCGCTTCACCGGGAAAGGTTGCGGCAAGCTGCGCAGAATCTGGTGTTGGCGTTACATGCGTCATGGTCGGCTCGCCCGCAATTTTCAGGTGCGCGGCATCCAGAATCGTTCCATCCTTGAGCAGAATCCGGAAGGGTTCATCCACGGGGATATCCTTCTCATGAATCCGGTCCCGGATCACCAGTCCGCTCAAATTTCCTCCCGCCACCGACCAGTGCGCGCATACCGCCCGGTTCTGCAGCAAAAAGTTCTGTCCCTGCCGGCGCAGCACAACATGATCGGCCGTATTTGCCGTGACTGTTTCCCCCGACACGCGCGCAGCAGCAAGTGCTGAAAAGAAGCCGCAGAATATCGCGGCAAAGAGTCGATGGTTACGGAGGTACATAGAGTCTCCCTGATTCTCAATCATGGATATCCGAATCCCGCTGCAGCCTCGCCAACGCCCAAGACGTTCCCAGTTTCTCGAATATCCTGAATGCTGATTTTAAACCGTTTAGCACCTTTTGCCCGGGATCTGGAACCCGTGGTCACACCACGCGGAACCTCGCCTGCCAGCCCAGAGTATTTGCGCATCCTGCAAAGAGCAGGCACAACACAACGTTCCCGTGAAGGCGACGAACATCGAGAGATAACAGGGCTTAGTGCGCTCTGTTGCTTTCCCGACGCATTCCCGGAGCTAAAATGGAAAATATGATCCAAGCACGCAAATGCTCTTGCGGAAGGAGTTCCGAATTGAAACGTCGCGCTCGCGTTCTGGTTCCTGCTTTGCTTGTAGCCCTTGTTGCCATAGCTGGTTGTAAGAAGAAGACGCCTCCCCCGGTGGCGCAAACAGCGCCTCCCGTCACAGTTCCCGCACCCACTGCCCATATTGCGGCACAACCCACGGCCATTTCGGCTGGCGACCAGGTGACTCTCGCCTGGAAAACGACGGACGCAACCAGTGTCGTGATCGAAGGCATTGGCGACGTTCCCACCTCCGGCACCAAGACCGTTACCCCGACGACTTCCACCAACTACCATCTTGTAGCGAAGGGTGAAGGTGGAATGGCAGACGACACTGCGCGCGTCACTGTTTCGGCTCCGCCACCCGTGACACAGCCCACCAACACAATGTCGGCGGAAGAAGAGTTCAAGGCCAACATGCAGGACATCTTCTTCGACTACGACGCGTACGACGTCCGAGCCGATGCACAGGCCACGTTATCCAAGGACGCGGCGTTTCTGAATAGCAATCCGAACATGCGAATCGTCATTGGCGGATACTGCGACGAACGCGGCTCAAATGAATACAACATCGGTCTGGGGCAGAATCGCGCCGATGCCGCAAAGAACGCGCTGGTCACTGCCGGGGTTGCTGCCAGCCGCATTCGCGTGGTGAGCTACGGCAAGGAAAAGCCCTTCTGCACCGAATCAACCGAAGCCTGCTGGCAGCAAAACCGCCGCGCCGGCTTCTCGCTCGACCAGTAACTTAAGATGCCATTAGTGTTATGGGCGGCGTCGCACAACACGATGCCGCCCAACGCTCTTGAAGGCGGCAGTCTCCGCAGCGGGGTTCGCACAAACGTGGTTGAGCCTCAGGCAGCACGGCGCTTCGCGGTTCTCGTCTAACCAATAATGTGCCCTTTCTGCGGGCTGGATCGGGCGCAAACTTCACTTCGTAGGTGTTCGATGAATAAAGCATTCACACTCCGTCATCGTTCGGTTGCGGCTGGTGTTCTTACCGCGGTTCTTATCTTGTCTCCCGTGCGCGCACATGCAGTGTCGAAGGAGATTGTCGAACTGCAAACCCAGGTACAGCAGCTGCTCGATATGATGCAACGTCTGCAGTCTACCGTCGACACTCGCTTCGGAGTGCTGCAGCACCTGGTTGAACAGACTGCCGATAATTCCAACCAGATGAGCCAGGCGGTGAATGCTCTGCAACAGAAGATCAACCAGCAGAGCGACGGCTTGAGCGGCAAAATCGACACCGCCTCTGGACAGGTTCAGTCCCTCAATGACTCCGTCGACGAATTGAAGTCGCGCATCGCCAAGCTCGACAAGTCGATCCAGGACCTGCAAAGCCAGTTGCAGAATATTCAAAGCGGGCCTTCAGGCGCACAGCCAGGCGCTTCGCCTGGGTCCGACGGAGCAGGTCCAGGTGGCGCACCGGGCGGTCCCGGGCAACCTATCGCGAACAACGTCCCCAGCGCCATGCCGCCGCTCAAAGAGACATTTCAGGCTGGACTGCGCGACTATAACGCCGCCAAATACTCCGTCGCTTCCGGCGAGTTTCAAGACGTGGTCCACTACTACCCGATGGACGATCTCTCCGGCAGCGCGCAGTTTTATCTCGGTGAAATTGCCTACCGGCAGGGCAACTACGCCGAAGCTATCAAGAGCTACAACGCGGTGCTGGAAGGCTTCAGCGGAAGTTCGAAGGCCGCGGCAGCGCAGCTTCACAAAGGATTTGCCCTGATCCAGCAAGGCAAGAAAGATGCCGGTGTCCACGAACTCCGCCAACTAATCGCGCGGCACCCACAGACTCCTGAAGCCTCGCAAGCCCGTGCGAAGCTCACTGCAATGGGCATCCATAACACCTCCGCATCGTAGCTCAGAACTAATCAAAGCTAGACTTTGCTTCAACTCAAGGCCGGACTGCCCGTGCGCAGGCCGGCTTTTCTTGTGGGATGTGCCGGATGAATTTCTGCTGAATTCCACCCGGCTGCCACGTACTTCTCTGCCTCGTCCGCCGTTTTACAGCGATCCTTTGAGACGTGATGTCCTCCTCCAGGCGATCCAACGCGATCTCCAAACAAAGGGCAACCTGCACATTCCTGCGGCATCGAAAAGGCCGGGAGCATTTTACGTGCAGCTTGATAAGATGCACCCCGGAGGAACATATGGCGAGTTCGACATCGGAAACGACAGGCAAGGCGCTGGGCGTTTCGCTTGAGGCTGCGCGTAAGGTGATTCGCGCCGGGCAGGAGAAAGCAAAGGAAATCAGCGTGCCCATGAACATCGCAATCGTGGATGCGGGTGCAAACCTGGTGGCCTTCGAACGCATGGAGGGCGCCTGGATTGGCAGCATCGATATCGCCATCAACAAGGCTTTCACTTCACGTGCGTTCGACATTGAGACCAAGGCACTGGGCGAGAACTCGCAGAGCGGGGATCAGTTCTTCGGGATCCATGCTTCGAATCACGGCCGCGTCATGGTCTTTGCCGGCGGAGTTCCACTGAAGGTCAAAGGCCAGGTCGTAGGCGCGGTAGGCGTCAGCGGCGGCCTGGGCAAACAGGATCAGGCCGTAGCAGAAGCAGCCGCCGAAGCATTTGGAGCGTAGATCGGACTTCTTTGATCACTCCCCAGGCTTGCTTACAATCCAATGAAAAGCCCCGCATTCCGCGGGGCTTTTTACTGACCACAGAAAACTGATCACTGACAACTGCTCTACTGCAGATTCGCCATCAGCGCATCAAGTGCTGACTTAGGCGGACGGGTCATTGATTCCGGCAGCGTCGCCAGCGGCTCATCCACCAAGCCAAGCAGATCGGTAAACGTGGGCTTCTCAGTGTTGATGTAGAACACACCGGTGAGGACCTCGTTCTTCTCCTCGGCCTCCATCAGCGTCTTCACAGCGTTGGCCTTGTCGGTCGGATCGTAGTCCTCGTGCAGCTTGCGCAGGCGCAGGCTTGAGCCATCGTGCATCTCTACTTCATACACCTGGCCCGAGTCGTAATCGACAGCGATATCGTCGAAGCTGGCAACAAAGCCAACCTCATTAATCGGCTCGTCGAATTCCTGCATGAATTTGTAGCTCTTCGTCGAACCCTCGTGATCGTTGAAGGTCACGCATGGGCTGATCACGTCGAGCATCACAGTTCCCTTGTGAGCAATCGCAGCCTTCAGCATCGAGAGCAACTGTTTCTTGTCGCCTGAAAACGAGCGCCCTACAAACGTCGCGCCCAGCTGGATTGCCAGTGCGCAGGTATCGATCGCTGGAAGGTCGTTGATGACGCCGGTCTTCAGCTTCGAGCCGATATCCGCTGTCGCCGAGAACTGGCCCTTGGTTAATCCGTACACACCGTTGTCTTCGATGATATAGATCATGGGGAGATTGCGGCGCATCATGTGGACAAACTGTCCCATGCCGATCGAAGCCGTATCGCCGTCGCCGGAGACGCCCAGCAGCATGTTGGTGTGATTTGCCAGGTGCGCGCCCGTCGAAACCGACGGCATGCGTCCGTGCACCGAGTTGAAGCTGTGCGACCGGCTCATGAAGTACGCCGGGCTTTTCGACGAGCAGCCGATGCCGCTCATCTTCATCACACGCTCGGGCTCAACACCCATCTCAAACATCGCATCGATGATGCGCTCAGAGATTGCGTTGTGGCCGCAGCCGGCGCACAGCGTCGACTTGCCGCCGCGATATTCAAGTACCGGAAGCCCGATGTGATTTAACTTGGGGCCTGAAGTTTGAGTAGCCATGTTTACAGGCCCTCCTTCGTTACAAATTCTTCTGTGATTGTGCGGGCATCGATCGGCAGCCCGTTGTAATGCAGAATGCTGCGCAGCTTCACAACCTGCTCCGCCGGCAGATCCAGCTTCAGCAAGCTCGCAAGCTGTGCGTCGCGATTCTGCTCCACCACGTACACGCGGTCGTGCGCCGCGACAAAGTCGTGAATCTCGTGCGCAAACGGATACGCGCGAATGCGCATATAATCCACATCCTTGCCGAGTTCTTTCTTGATCTGGTCAAGGCTTTCGCGAAGTGCGAAGTCGGTTGTGCCAAACGCGAGAATGCCGACGCGCGAAGTCCCATCTTTCACAACAACCGGTGCGGGAACCAGCTTGCGCGCATTCTCAAATTTGCGCAGCAGCCGCTCCATCACCGCCTGGTACTCGTCGGGCTTCTCGGTGTATCCCGCAGCATCGTTGTGTCCCGATCCACGCGTGAAATATGCGGCCTTGGGATGCATCGTACCCGGCAGCGTACGCCAGCCGATTGCATCGCCGTCGACATCTCTGTAGCGAGCGAAGCTGCCTAGCCGGTCCAGATCTTCCTTCGTCAGCACCTTGCCGCGGTCGAGTGGCTTCTCAGGATACGTGAACTGCTCCGACATCCAGTTATTCATGCCCAGGTCAAGATCGGTCAATACGAAAACAGGTGTCTGCAAACGCTCAGCGAGGTTGAAAGCCTCCATGCTCAGTTCAAAGCATTCCTTCACTGAGCCGGGCAGCAACACAACATGCTTTTTGTCGCCGTGCGACAGGAATACCGTCGACAGCAGATCTGACTGTTGCGTGCGCGTCGGCATGCCCGTTGAAGGTCCCGTGCGCTGCACATCGAAAATCACGCCAGGAATCTCTGCGTAATATCCCAGCCCCGAAAACTCGCCCATCAGCGAAATTCCCGGTCCGGAGGTCGACGTCATCGACCGTGCTCCGGCCCAGCCCGCGCCCAGCACCATGCCGATCGCGGCGAGTTCATCCTCGGCCTGCACCACAGCAAACGTCGCCTTGCCTTCGGGAGTTACGCGAAACTTCTTCAGCAGATCCGTCGTCGCCTCCACCAGCGACGTGGACGGCGTAATGGGATACCACGCCACCACCGTTACGCCCGCGAACACCGCGCCCATGCCGCACGCCGCGTTGCCGTCGATGATGATCTTCCCTGCTGTCTGATTCATCCGCTCCAGGAAGAATGGGTCCTGCTTGACCAGCTTCTCCTGTGCGTAGTCGAATCCAGCCTTCACCGCGCCGAAGTTCAGATCGAACACTTTCTGCTTCTTCGCAAACTGCTTTTTGACGCTGTGCTCAACTACGGCCAGATCAATCGAGAGCAGTTGCGCCACCACGCCCACGTACACCATATTCTTGACGAGCTTGCGCAGTTTGGCTTCCGTGCAGACCGCCGCGGTGATCTTGTCGAATGGAACCGGATAGCAGACAACATCGCTGCGGTACTGCTTCAGGTTCGCATTTTCTTCGTAGATCGCCACGCCGCCCGCAGGCAACGCCTCGATGTCGCTCTTTGCTGTCTCGGGATTCAGAGCCACCAGGAATTCTGCATCGCGCGTACGGGCAACATACCCGTCCTTGCTTGCGCGAATCGTGTACCAGGTGGGAAGTCCGGCGATGTTCGAGGGAAACAGGTTTTTCCCGCTGACGGGAATTCCCATTCCAAAGATGCTCTTCAGCAGTACGCTATTGGCGGATTGCGAGCCGGACCCGTTCACCGTTGCTACGTTGATGCTGAAATCGTTGACTACGCGCTTTTGCGCGCTGATCGCGCTCTGTTCTTGACCCAGAGCCAGGTCTCCAGTCGCCATTTGGCGGGATTCCCTTCAGGTGAATTTCCGCGCGTCCAGGACCGGGATTCCATGTTCATTGGCCGTCCGAGATCGTTGCAACCTTGCGGTCGCCATAACGCCGGACCTTGGCATCGGAGTACGGATTCCTGAAAAGACGCGATGGAAAGCGACAACTTCGCTCACTTGTGATTATAGTCACCATCGAGGTAACCCGTACCGCTTGCAGACACACCACTTTGCACCGTAAGTACCTTTCACAGCAATGGGTGTTCATCTCTCGAACAAAGGCTTTCGTATTGAGGTGATCCGCCCGCCGTTCGAGGCAACGACAGCATCGCTGGATCACTGGCTAAACCTATATTTTTGAAGGCGCCAGCGCCACCCGCACGGAATCCCTGTTCCACCGAAATAGCACCGCAAGCGCAATCACAACCAGGGAAAGTGTCAGCCCAATCCACATCCCGTAGATTCCCCACTTCAATACGAAACACAGGATGAAACCAAGCGGCAACCCCATCGTCCAGTAGCCGACAAGGTTCGCGATCATCGGGACGCGAGTCTCACCCAGTCCGCGAAGCGCTCCTGTCGATACGGTCTGGATGCCATCGAAAATCTGGAACGCAGCCGCAATCCAAAGCAGGCTTGGTCCCACTGCGAGCACGCGCGCGTCATGCGTATACAGCGTGATCAGCGGTCCCGGCGCCACAAAGAACACCACACCCGCGCACACCATGAAACCCGTGCCGAGCGCCAGCGCCATCCATCCCGCTCTTCGTGCGCGCGCGGGATCGCCTGCGCCGATTGCGTGGCCCACACTGACCGCCGCTGCCGCACCCATTCCCAGAGGAACCATGTACGAGATGCTCGCGTAATTCAGTGCAATGCTATGCGCCGCCAGCGCCACCGGCGTCAGATATCCCGCCGCAAATGTACTCAGATTCCATGCACCAACTTCCAGCAGAATCTGGCCCGCTGCCGGAGCACCGATGCGCACCAGTTGACGCAGGCGATCCAACTGCGGCCCCGCCCAATGCGCAAACAGCGGATGTCCGCGCCTGCGCTCGTAGTTCCACGCAAACCCCAGCAATGCCACCGCCATTCCCACGCGCGCAATGCATGTTGAGATGGCCGATCCGTTTACCCCGAATGCAGGAAAACCCAGCCTGCCGTAGATCAACACCCAGTTGCCGAACCAGTTCAGTAGATTTGCCAGCACATAAGTCAGCGTGATCACTCGCACCTGTCCCACGCCTTGCAGGTAACGGCGCGTCCCACCGTAAAGCAGCAGTGGCAGTGTTCCCCAGCTAAGAATGCGC
This sequence comes from Occallatibacter sp., assembly GCF_049802275.1. Lineage (NCBI taxonomy): Bacteria > Pseudomonadati > Acidobacteriota > Terriglobia > Terriglobales > Acidobacteriaceae > Occallatibacter > Occallatibacter sp. The sequence continues at coordinate 10,275 of NZ_JBARMD010000038.1, forward strand.
AGATAACCGCCCGACAAAATTGCAACTTCGGGAATGACTCCGAAGTGCGTAAACCTGTAGCTGAGCCCAATCAGCAGGATCATGATTGGCGGCGTGATGATGCACGCCAGATAGACGCCCTGCGCCAGCCAGCGATGGCACTCATCGTGATCGCGCCGCCCGTAGGCCTGCGAAACCAGCGTGTCCAGGCCCAGCAGCAGGCCGATCCCGAAGAGCGAGGGCGTATAGCAGACCGCGTTTCCCAGCGCTACGGCCCCGATCGCCACCGGCCCCAGCCGGCCCACCATGATGTTGTCCACAACACCCTGTGCCATCCAGCCAAGCTCGCTCAGCACAACAGGCACGGCAAGCGAAATCATCGCCGCAAGCTCTGCTCTCCACCTGGCTGGGGATTGGACCATCTTTCTAATCTATCTGGTGCACGGCAGTGTCGGTGTGAATCCATGACCCGGGAACTTGGATCTCGGATCTTGTTCTTTGCCGGTAGAAATGGCCCGTGTGTCAGACGCTACGCTGAATGCACATGCGGCAGTGAGCGTCATAACTGCAGACCACCGCGTCGTAAGCGTAAACCCACATCTCAAAATCGAGATGTGGGCACCCGGCGGGTGGCCCAGGTCCCTCGTTGGTGTAACTACCACCATCACCTTGGGTGCCCCATGTCCGGACTCTCGGACATGGGATTTAACAGACCTCAACCGGACGTCTACGGTGATTCATACTCGGTCGGCAGACGAAAGCCACGGCGCGCTGCGGTCCACTCCGATTCAATTTCAACGACGCCTTCCTTTCCTGTCGCGTAGTGCAGAAAGCTCGACCACTGCCAGTCTTCGGGCGTACTCACCAGCCCGCGCTTGACCGGGTTGCGATGCATGTATCGGAGCTTCTCGATGCGCTTCCCGGTTGTGCGCACGTTGAAGTCATAGTACCGCGCCTGCCAGAATGGACGCTCGTGCCTGCGTAGAACAACGGAGAGCTTTAGGGCATGGATGACGTCGGCGACCGCGCCTCTGCGTGGCTCGCCGACGAGCAAATGAACATGCTCCGGCATGACTACATAGCCCGCAACCACGAAACGGTATCTTCGCCGGGTTCGCTCCAGGGCATCTTCGAACAGATCACATGCAGCCGCCCCGCCCAGATGCGGAAGGCGGTGGAAACAACTGAAGGTGATGAAGTGAAAGCTCCCGGTGTGGTGATAACGAATGAGGCCGCGCGGCATAACGAGAAAGAATACATCAGCCGGTCACAGTGATTGCTATCCCACGTCCGAAAATCCGGACGCGGGGCACCCGCTTGAGGCCGCGGGGCATGGTCTGATGTTACAGCTACCTTGCCGTTTTCGATGACCCTCCCCGCTCATCGCAAAAGACGCGATGAACGGGGCACAGACCAGCAATTCGGATTCCCGCGAACGATTGGGAAAATGACCGGGCCACCTGCCGTACTTGTTCAATGACTGAGGATTCGTCATATCGCCACCGATTGGATCGGGCGAAAGCATTCTCCCCATTGATGAACCGTAGTAGCGGGCTTCGAAGTAGTCGTTACCTGATTCGGAATCGCGTTCTTTGCCGGTACTACGTGATGTCAACAAAGCACAGGAATGCGCAAAATGAGATGCATCGTCATAGACGTATGTGGCTTCCATTTTGAGCCTCGTCGGTATTCAATCCTCTGCGGCGGAGACGGTACTCAAACTGGCATAGGCCGGCGATGATGATCCAGCACCATACTGGAAAAGCAACTCCACCGCTCAGCGCAAGCAGAATTGGATTCGAGGTCGTGGATTGCCCGTGCAGGGACGAGTCCCAGTTGATCCACGAAAATGATATCCATTGGCAGAGTACGAGCACCCATAACACCGCCGGAGACACCCGTTTCCAAAGCGAATAGGTGACCAACGTCGGCAAAGACAACAAGGGCAGCAACCAAATGAGCGTGACGGCAACCGGATTTTGCTGTCCCGGCTGGCTAAATGCCGAACCCATCAAACCGAACCAGGTCAGAACGACAGCAACAATTCCCGCCAACGCAAGCGGTGCCCAACGAATGGAATTCGCTTTCATCCATCCCCTCCTTAGCGACAACCCTGAACGGCGGCAGTGAAGAAGCTTTTAATGTTTGACGAAGAAACGTTGTTACAGAGGGTTTGGTTAATGTCTTGAAGTGTCTGTCCCGACTTCGAGAATGGGTTGTAGTTGTTCCCCGGCCACGTATTCCCGGTACTCATGTAGTTGTAGTCGTGAGCCATGCAGGCCCAATCGTCACTTCCACTCGGTGCGCCCGTACCCCCTGCGCCGCACCAGTTCCGGCCATTTGGGTCGTTGATGATCCACTTTTGAAATTTGTTTACTTGGTTGGTCTGCCCGACAGCCCAGTGAAGGGCGTCGTACCAGTTGCCGTTGGCTATCTGGGGACCGAAGAAACCATAACCCGTCTGCGAATATCCATCTGCAGTGTCACAGTTACCTGAACATGGAATTGAATTCCCACTCTGATCTGTTCCGCCGCCCCCAAGGCCAGGGGCATAGGCTGTAGTCCAATAAACCGATGGAGTGCCACCTTCATTGCCCCAAGAGGCGATCTGCCAAGTATCGCTCTTGCTGTTGTAAGCGGCTAGATTGGCATATGTGGTTCCGTTAACCCAGTCGCCGCCGTTGCTGCCGCATTCGCCGGAGTTGCTGTTGTGATCGACGGATTCGACTCCGTTACCGGCGTCGTTGAAGTACACGCAATCCAGCCCCGTTGGGTCTGTATATTTCAACGGATTATTCAAGACATAGGCGTACAGATTAAGGCTCTGCGGATTTTTCGGATCGGCGTACACGAGCCCGGACGGATCAGGCGACAAGAACCGGCCCATCGTGGATGCGTAATATCTCGCCCCGAAGTAGTCATTGCCGGATTCGGAGTCTCGTTCTTTGCCGGTAGAAATCGACCAGCGGCCGGACGCTTCGCTGAAGAGATAAGCGAGGAGCGGCGTCATAGACGTATCCGGGGGGCGAATTGAAGCGATCGGTTGCATCGTATCGATATCCCCGATCCCCAAAAGCGAGGGACCGCGGCACCCGCCTGGTGAAGTGTCGTGGTCTCCCACTCATCCACGATAAACCTGTGGATGAATGGGGCACGCCGGCTTATTGGCTATCTCTTGACCGGGCCACCTGCCCCCTCAAAACTCCGTCTCAAACCGATAACTCCCTGCCGCCAACTCAAATCCGCCATCGACCTTTTTCGCAAGCGGGCTCTCGCTCAACCGCACACCATCCAACTTGTATCGTGCCGCTTCGGTATCCTTCAATTCCAGCAAGCCCGTGGTATTCGCCGGCAGCGTAACGTTCCACTCCGCCGACTTGCCCTTCACCGTCCAACTCGACTTGATCTCCCCATACGACGAGGCGTAGCTGAACTCCAGCGGCGACAACCGCGCGTCAAACACGGGGTGCAGCACCACCGTGTGGAAGCCCGCATTCAGCGGCGATGCATCCACTCCCGCAGCGAAGCGGTAGATCCAGTCGGCCACTGCACCGTATGCGTAGTGGTTATACGAGTTCATCTGCGGATCGCCCATCATCTCGTCGCCGTTCCACCGCTCCCAGGTAGTCGTGCCGCCATGGTCAATCACGTAGCCCCACGACGGCATCCCGGTGCTCAGCAGCAGATCGTAGGCGAGCTTCGAATGGCCGGTCTTCGTCAGTTCCTCCAATATGTAAGGTGTGCCAACGAAACCCGTGCCCAGCAGGCCATGATTGTCTTCGATCTTTTTCACCAGGCGTTCTGCGGCCTGCGCACGCATCTCGTCCGGCACCAGATTCATATGCAGCGCCAGCACGTAACTCGTCTGCGTATCGCCGCCCTTGGCCTTCGCATTGGGATTGTTGATATCGCCGAACGGCGAAGGACTATTATCGGCTCCCGGAATATATGCGCCCTCTTTCACAAACTTCTTCTCGAATGCGTCGCGAATCTTTCCTTCGAGTTGTGCGTAGTGCTGCTCCTCTTCAGTGCGTCCCGTCGCATGCGCCATCTCGCGCAGCATGTTCACGTCGTATGCCCAATACGCTGTAGCCACCAGATCTTCCTGTGTGCGCCCTTCGAGCGACAGCCAATCTCCAAACGGAATTCCCGAATCATTGTGCCAGATGCCATCCGGATTCTGCGCGTCGATTGCGTCGACATACTTGCGCATCGCCGCCCAGTTCTCGTCGATCACGCTGGTATCGCCCGTTTGCAGCCACGACGTCCACGGAATGATCACCCCCGCATCGCTCCACGCCGCCGCAACGCCCGGCGAAATCCTCGCTGTTCCCGGCGCATAGATGCCGTAGTAGGGCGTCCCCACTTGCGTACCGCGCAGATCGGCGGCAAATTTGCGCGTGAACGGAGCCAGCGCCGCGTTGTACGACGCCGCACGCCAGAACACCTGCGCATCTGCGGCCCATCCGAGTCGCTCATCGCGCTGCGGACAATCTGTCGGCAGCCCCACAAAATTCGATCGCTGCCCCCACAGAATATTGCTCCACAGCTTGTTGACCATCGCGTTGCCGGTCTTCAGCTTCGCTGTAAAGTTGAAGTCCGTGTGCAACACCTGCGCAAAGACACCATGCACGTCTGAGGCGTTCTTTACTCCCGTGACCTCGATATAGCGGAATCCGTGAAAAGTGAAATGCGGTACCAGTACATCGATCGCGAGTCCCGAAAGAATGAAGTGATCTGTTGCCTTCGCCGTTCTCAGGTTCTCCGTGTACAGCGTTCCATCCGGATTCAGCGCCTCGCCCACCCGCACCTGCACGTCTGTGCCTGCCGCTCCCGATACAGCAAGCTTCTCTACTCCCGCCATATTCTGCCCGAAGTCGTAAATGAAAACCCCCGGCTTCGGCTCGGTCATCTTGACAACGGAAAGTGCTTGATCGATGCCAATCGACGGAAACTCCTGCGCTTCGATCCTGATCTCCTTCGGATGAATAATCTCTACGGACTTTCCTTCGGCTGCACCATCACCCGTCCTGCTAAACGTTCGATACAGTTCACGCAGATCCTGCGTTTCCCCGTCATACAGTTCCGAGTGCTCGATGAATGACGTGTCCGCTTTCCATGTCGCGTCCGTCCCCACCCATTCCACTTTCCCGTCCGCGTACTCAATGCGCAACTGCGCCCGCAGCGCCGGTGGAGTGTCGCCATAGTTGTTCGGTTGCTGCAGCCACTCCAGCGCAGTCGAATACCAACCCGGAGCCAGCAGCGCCTGCAGCCAGTTCTGGCCGCTCTTCACCAAGTCTGTAACGTCGTACGTCTGGTACAAGACGCGCTCGCGATAATCGGTCCAACCCGGCGCCATCCGTGGCTGGCTCTCTGGCCTGACCGGTGCATCATTCAGATAAAGCTCGTACGTCCCCAACGCCGTCGCATACAAGCGCGCAGACTGTATCGGCTTCCCTGCATCGAACGGCTTCCACAACACCTTCACACTGTCGGGAATCCACGGCTGGAGCACCGGCTGCTCCTCTGGCCCGCTGGCCTGCTTCCACAGCACCGCGTTCTTCCATTCCGCATCATCAAATCCTCGCTTCTGCCACCCATCTCTGGGAGCTTCCGCGCTCTTCCACGTCTCATCAGTCCCAAACTCGGCCGTGGTCCCATCCTTATAGAGCAGCACCACGGTCGCAATCATCGGCGGAGCATCCTTCCTCCTGCTTTCGCCGTATTTGTCGATGTAGTGCACACTCTCGATCGCGATCGAGTTCTGCCCATCCGCCAACTGCGCTGTCACGTCGGCGCGCACAAACTTCTTCCAAGGCAAATGGTGATACGGCGGATATGGCGCCGCAATCAGCACTGGTTGCCCATTCACCCAGGCTGAAGCCGTATCCTCCGCGGTGGCAAACAGAATCGCCTGCCGCACCGGCTTTTCAACCTTCAGCGTTGTTCGATACGCGAACTTCTGCTCGCTGCTCGGTTTCCCCCTTCCCGGCACGACGTCTGGATTCGCAATCCACACCGAAGGCGCTTTTCGCACCGCGGCTTCTTCCGCCGTTTCCCACCCGATCCACTCCCCGCGCCAGGCGCTCTGGTTGAGCAACCCCGTCTCCCACCACGCTGCGGCACTCGCGGGGTATGTATTTCCGTCCGCCCCACAAATCTCCACGCGCCACCAATACCGCGAACTCGGCTTCAGCGCCGGGCCTGCATACTTCACATTCAGCGACTGACCTGAGTTCACCTTGCCGCTGTCCCACACATCCGCTTTGCCGTCCGTCAGCAAGTCCGCACGCGTGGCCACCAGCACGCGATAGGCTGTCTCCCGCGCTCCGTGGGCACCATCCTTCATTTGCCACGAAAACCGCGGCGTCGCATCGTCAATCCCCAGTGGGTGCTGCATATCGTCAACCTGGAGATGTACCGGCCCCGACGCGCCGCCCTGTGCCCGCCCCATCAAACA
>NZ_JBARMD010000039.1:0-3283 GCF_049802275.1 Occallatibacter sp.
CTGGGATACAAGATTGGCCGACACGAAAGCGGGATTGATCCGCGTCTGAAATATCACCTGGGATTGAACCGGCAATACTGGATCCGCTAGTGCTGCTGTGGGCGGAGATTGAGCGGGTCATCGATCGATCCGCATGCACTCTCTGCCTTCAAGAAGGTGATCGACGAGAAAGCGGCCGCACTGGAAATTGGTTGCTTTGAGGTCGGACGGCTGCAGGCAGGCACCCGCTGATTAATCCCGCGCTGCGCGGGCCTCGTCCTGCTCGCTCGTGTCATTGGAGGGCGCGATAAAGAAACGAGAAATCATCTCCAGCAATTTGGCCGGTTCGCCCTTGCGGACGAATCCGTTCACGAATGGGGCAATATCCGTGGGCAGGGACCAAAGATCTGAGAGAACGATGATGGGGACGCTGGGATAGAGGGCGCGGATTTCCCGGGCGAAATCAGGAGAGGTTTTCATGGAATTAAGCCTGTAATCGAGCAATACGAGTCCGAGACACTCCTCGCGTGGAATTTCGGTACCCGCAAATCGAACCAGGGTTGGCAGCGCCTCGTAGCCGGCCTGCTTTATGAGCAGGCCATAGATCTCCAGGTGCATCGGGTCATCATCAAGGATAAGAACTTTCGGATGAATCGCTTGCATTTGACCCTCCGGCGGTAGAGGTGAGCACTCAGGATACCCATCAACGGAATTCCGGTCAAAGGAATTAAATTGAAGCCCTTTCGACCATCGGGCCCCGGCGAAAGCGACGGAAAAATCGGAAGACGCCTATTCATAGGACGGGAAATGGCGGTATCAGGATTCCACAGGTCAATATGCGCGTGATTTAAATAGAATAGTTCCGATGAGTTTCCCGATTAAAACGTGCGTTGTATGCGGGGAAGAGTTCGAATTGAGGCCCGATAAACCGGGATTCGCGAATCGCTGTCCGGACTGCAGTTCTCCCGAGGCGGAAGAGGAAAGGGATCAGCAACCGATGAGCGCCGATGAGCGTAAAGCGCTGAACGAAGTGAATGCAGAGAGGCGCAAAGTGATTCGGGACCTGCTTTATCGCAAGGACCGGTGAACAAGACTCCCCAGCTGCAACGACTAGGCTTCCGCGACCCGCTGGATGAGATCGGATTGTTCCGTGTCGTTCTCGGCGCCGTGAATGCGTCGAGCACACCCGAGCCGAGGGCGGTTTGGGCGCCAGTGCAGAGATTTTACGCCTGGTGTGTATCGACTGCCTGCTGGAAGTGGATGGTCATCGCGCACATACGCGGGAATGGATCGTTTTCTATACTTATGATGGAAAAGAACTATAACCGATGCGATCTGAACTGGCGAAAGCCGTTGACCTGTTGCAGCGCAACTCTCCTGAGGCGGTGGAGGAGGCGATCGGGTTGCTGCAAAACACGGTGTATTCGTTCAGCATGAAGGTGTGCGGACATCCTGAAGATGCGGAAGACACCATGCAGGAAGTGCTGTTCCGTTCGCTGAAGCATCTTGCCAAAATTCAGGATCCGCAAGCCCTTTCGGTGTGGCTTTATACCGTGACCCGCAACCGATGCTGGAGAATGCGTCGCAAGCCAGCTGGCGGCGCGGGGTCTCATGTATCGCTCGATGACCTGATGCCGGATGACACCGAACTGGCAAAGCTGCTGGAGGATGTGGCTGTTTCTCCCGAAGGCAGCGCGGTACAGGCAGAGCAGGAGGCACTGCTGCAGCAGGCGGTGCTGCGAATTCCGGTTGCATTGCGACTGGTACTGGTGCTCCACGATATGGAAGAGCTGACAACTGAAGAAGTTGCACAGGTGCTGGGATTGCAGCCGGGAACTGTGCGGGTGCGACTGCATCGCGCGCGACTTGCTGTGCGCAAGGAGATGAGCGTGCAGATACGTCACCTGGGCGCCGCGCAATCGCGAAAGGCGAATCGGAGCGAAAGGACAAAAAGCAAGAGGGCAGCGAGGAAGAAACGTCCAGCGGAGTGTCGCGACCTGTTTGCACAACTTTCTGAATACCTGGATGGACGCGTGGAGCCGGCGACGTGCGAAGAGATGGAGCGCCATATCGAGGGATGCCCGGCCTGCGTGGCCTTTCTTCGCGACATGCGCGTTGCAATTGATCGCTGCCGATCGTTGCAGGCTTCCTGCGATCCGGCGGTGTCGAAGCAGTTGCGGGGGGTGCTGACGCGCGAGTACGTGCGATTGATCACTGCGCCCGTTCAGAAGAAAGCTTAGAAACTCTGTAACGAATTTCACCGTTGGTGTCTTTCATCCAGTGAAGGACGAGGGTTTCTATGGAAGTCACAGTCAAACAAATCGATCGATTCAAATTCAGTGTTCAGGCGAGAGCGCACTCCGTGATTTGCGATCAGCCACGCGAGAATGGTGGCGAAGACGCAGGGATGACGCCGCCAGAGTTTTTGCTGGGCTCGCTCGGCGCATGCGCCGAGTTCTATGCCGTGCAATATCTGCGAACGCGCAAGCTCGATGATCGCGGCGTGGAAGTCACGGTGTCTTCAGATAAGTTGATGCAGCCTGCCAGGCTTGGGAATTTTCGCATTCACGTGACATGCCCTGCCGAGCTGAGTCCGGAACAGATCGAGGGGCTGCGGCGTTCGGTGCATCACTGCCTTATTCACAACACACTTCTGTCTCCGCCGAGCATCGAGATTGAGGTGGCAGTTGGTGAGCCGACGATGAGCGTGCCCTAACGAGTTGGGACGAGCCCGGCTCTGGGTCGAGCGCGGGTGTTCTAATACCGCCATGGCCCATCTTGAGAATGCGCGACTGGCTGTGTTTCGGGCTGTCGCGCAGCAGTTGAGCTTTCGCAAGGCCGCGGAGGAACTTTTTCTCACGCAGCCAGCGGTGAGTCTTCAGATCAAAGCATTGGAAGAAGACCTCGGCGTGCAGCTCTTCGATCGCACCGGCTCGCGGGTTGCATTGACTTCCGCGGGAAAAACTCTCCTCGGCTATGCAGAGCAGGCGCATGCCCTTTTGCAGCGGGCCGAGCATGAGATCGCAGCCATAGGCGGCGAACTGGCTGGGCAGCTTTCGCTCGGTGCTTCGACCACTATCGCTCAATACGTTTTGCCGCGAATGCTGGGTGATTTTCTCGCCGAACATCCGCGCGTGCAGCCGACGCTGATCAGCGGAAACACGGAGCGCATTGTCGATGCAGTCGTCCAACACGAGATAGCCCTGGGATTCATTGAAGGGCCGTCGCGCAGCAGGGATGTCAAGGCAGAGCCGTTTCTCACCGACGAACTCGTGTTGATTGTTCCGGCGGCACACGAATGGGC
>NZ_JBARMD010000040.1:0-9316 GCF_049802275.1 Occallatibacter sp.
AGATCCAATATGTGGATACGGCGGATTTGGATGCGGTGAAGGCGGCGATCAAGCCGAATACAAAGCTGATGCACATTGAGACGCCAACCAATCCGCTGATGGTGCTGACGGATATTGCGGCGGTGTGCGAGATTGCGCACGCGCATGGCGTGGAAGTGAGCGTGGATAACACGTTCATGTCTCCGGCGCTGCAGAGTCCGCTGGCGCTGGGTGCGGATGTTGTGATGCATTCGACGACGAAGTTTTTGAATGGACACTCGGATGGGTTGGGCGGCGCGCTGATTGGATCGAAGCCGGAACATAAGGACCGGTTTTTGCTGGTGCAGAAGGCGGCGGGCGGAATCCTGTCGCCGTTCGAGTGCTTCCTGGTGCTGCGCGGGATTAAAACTCTTCCGCTGCGCATGAAGCAGCACGAAGAGAATGGCCGCGCGGTGGCGGAGTTTTTGTCGATGCAGCCGAAGTTAACGCGGCTTGCGTATCCGGGATTGAAGAGCCATCGGCAACATGAGCTGGCGAAGAAGCAGCAGCGCGGATTCGGATCGATGATGAGCTTCGATCTGGGATCGCGCGATGCCGCGGGGAGATTTCTCGGCGCGCTGAAGTTGTTCTTGAATGCGGAGTCGCTGGGCGGGGTGGAGTCGCTGGCTTCGCATTCGGCGACGACGACGCATTTTGCTCTTACGGATGCGGAACGCGAGAAGGTTGGGATCACGCAGGGACTGGTGCGGCTTTCGATCGGCATCGAGGACAAGGATGATTTGATTGCGGACCTGGAGCAGGCGCTGGCTGCGGTATAGGGCGAGGCTGGAGCGCGCGACAGGAGCAGAAATATGCAACCATTTGGTTGCGGCATATACCCCCCACCCCCCGTCTCTTTAGAGAAATATCCTGTTTTCAGTGGCTTGCGAGGGAGGCTGGCCGCCAGATATTTCCAACCAAAGCACTTAGCCGTAGAAATTTGCTGTTAAAGGACTTAGATCGACTGGCATTTCCGGATCGTGCTGGAGAATTGCCATCCCTGATTCACTTGTTCAAGGGTAGCAATTTGGCCGGAAATTACCTGCAAATGCGGAGCAGGAATTTCCGATGAAGAATCATGTGCTTAGGGGATGAACGAAGGTGTTCGGACTTGACAGACATTCTCCCATGGAGGGACAAGCCTTTGAGACATAGATCTGAATAATCACTCGCTGCGCGTATCTTCGAGAATCCCGCAGGTCGCCTCATTGACTAATGGCATCAGTTGTGACGGGCAGTTAGAGAATGAGCAAGCATGTTTGCGAGCCTGCGCTCTGTTTCCGACCTGTCCACCTTTCGGTTTGGGTTCGTCGTTTCCCACTCATGCGCAGAAAGCGCGCATGAATGGGGCACCCGGCTTCCCGCGTTTAGGGGGTACCTGGGTTCTTGCTTTCCCGCTTATGCGCAAGGAGTGACTGCTGGGTTCGTGGTTTCCCACTCATGCGCAGAAAGCGCGCATGAATGGGGCACCCGGCTTTCTGCGTTTACGGGTACCTGGGTTGTTGCTTTCCCACTCATGCGCAAAGAACGCGCATGGATGGGGAACAGGCGACTGCTCGAGGAATCGTTCCTGGAAAACTGTGTGTTGAAAAGCGCCACGATTGTTTGGTGAGGGAAGAAAAAGCAGCTGCAGGTCCTTCGACTCCCGTTGGTCGCTCAGGATGACGAATTGAGTGCGGAGCGGGAGGTTTTGAATAGGAAGCGGTGGATCGTTTTAGTGGCCTATGGGGGCGGCGGGGAGTTTTTGGGGGCGGTTCATCACGAATGGCAGCGGGATCAGGACTGCGGTTACGGCGACCATTACCCAGATGACATCTACGTAGGCGAGAAGGCGTCCCTGGACCAGGGCCATGCCGTAGATCTGTGCGCCGGCGTGGTAGATGGCGTCGGGCATGGCTGAGCCGCGCTGCACCCATGCGCCGGCGAGGCCGGCACGCATCTGGTCATACGCCGGATTTCCCGCTGCGGCCTTCGGCACCAGCATGGCGAGATGCTTCTGGCTAAGGCGGGCTAGCAACGTGGTGACGAAGCTGATGCCGACGCTTCCTCCGAGATTGCGCATGAGCGCAGTGAGTCCGCTGACCTCGTTGTATTTCTCCTGTGGGATCCCTGCGTAGCAGAGGGTATTGATGGGAATGAACAGGAAGGGAAGGCCGAGAGCGATTACGGCACGCCAGCTCACGGCCATACCGAAGCTGATGTTGAGATTGATCTCCGTCATGCGCCAGAGACCAAACGTGGTGACCACGAAGCCCATGGCAACCAGCTTGCGGGGGTCGAATTTGGGCGCAAGGGCGCCGGCAACGGGGAAGAGAAACATCAGCACCAGTCCACCGGAAGAGACGGCCATGCCGGCCTGGCGCGCAGAGTAGCCCATGATCTCCTGCAGGAACTGGGGGATCAGCACGGTCGAGGAGTAGAGCGACAGTCCGACCATGAACATGACGAGCTGCGTGGTCGCTACATTTCGTCGCTTGAAGAGACGCAGATCGAGGATGGGGTGATCGATGGAGAGTTCGCGCCAGAAGAAGAGCGCGAGGCCGATGGTGGAGGTGATGGCGAGTGTGATGATGAAGCGGGAGCTGAACCAGTCGTCTTCCTGGCCCTTGTCGAGCATGATCTGGAGAGCGCCGATGGCTATGATGAGAAGCCCGAGGCCCCAGTAGTCCACGCCCTCGCGACGCTTGCGGATTTCGGCGAGATATGGCGGGTCTTCAACCACGCGATTGGTGAGGTAGAGCGACAGGATGCCAACCGGAATGTTCAGGAAGAAGATCCAACGCCAGCTGTAGTTGTCGACGATCCACCCGCCGACGGTTGGGCCGAGAACCGGGGCCATGACCACCGCGACGCCGTACATGGCAAAGGCCATACTGCGCTTTTGCGGAGGGAAGGTGTCGGCGAGAATGGACTGCTCGCTGGGCTGGAGGCCGCCGCCTGCTGCACCTTGCAGGACGCGGCAGAAAACCAGTACTCCGAGAGTTGGCGCGATGCCGCACAGGAACGAGGCGAGCGTGAACAGGAAGACACAGCTCATGTAGAAGCGCTTGCGGCCGATGCGGTTGGCGATCCAGCCGCTGATGGGCAGCACCATGGCATTGGCGACAAGGTAGCTGGTGAGCACCCATGTGGCTTCGTCGGGACTGGCCGAGAGCGAGCCGCCGATGTGGACCATGGCGACATTGGCGATGGAGGTATCGAGCGCCTCCATGAACGTGGCCATCGTGACGGTGATGGCGATGACCCAGGGGTTGGCACGGGGTCGCCATGTGTCATGGAATGTGGTTGTCGCCGCGGCGGCCACGCCTCTTCCTTTCGGGGTCGAAAATGCTTCGTTTAGCCGCCGTTGGCAGCATGGGGGTGCTTCCACCAGATTACCGGAATCGGGGCGGCTGAGGGGACGGCAGCGGTGTGTAATCCTGAGAGGGAGATGCCAGCAAGTCAATCAGTTGCGGAGTTTCGGCCGGGGGCCGGTCTGTTGGTGCTTGGAGTGGATACATGCGGGCCGTCGGGATCGGTCGCCTTGGCGCGGCTTGAGATGTCAACGGCACAGATTTCTGGGCAGACGGCGTGGGATATTGGACAGTCGGCGGAGATTCTAGGACAGGTGACACTCGCGGGGAGGACGTACTCGGCAACGCTGGTTGCGGCGATAGCTGAGCTTCTAACGAAACATGAAGCGAGGCTGGCGGATGTGGGCGCGATAGCCGTCGTGCATGGGCCGGGGAGCTTTACCGGGGTCCGGGTAGGGTTGAGCGCGGTAAAAGGACTGGCTGAGCCCGGCAAGACCCCCGTGGTTGTGGTGTCGCGGCTCGAGGTGCTGGCGGCGAAGGTTGGCGTGCCCTCTGCGTCACTCGATGCGCACCGGCATGAGGTATTTCTGCGGCTGGCGGGGCGGGAGGGGGGCGCGCAACAGTTGCTCGCGGGAGCCGAGGAGCTGATGGAGATCAATCCTGCGCCGACCAGGGTAGCAGTATGCGACGACGAAGCGGCTACGCTGCTGGAATCGGTGTGGCAAGGGACTGAACTGATACGGTCCGAGGCGCCCACAGCGACGGATGCGATTCGCACGTGCGTGCCGGCGATTCTGGCCGGGGAATTCGCGGACCTGGCGCTGCTGGATGGGTTCTATTTGCGGCGTTCGGATGCAGAGATCTTCGGCGATCCGAGTACGGCGAAGGCACGGCACGTATGAGCGGCGATTCGAGTTTCCGCATTCGTTCGATGGTGGAAGCGGATCTCGATCGGCTTGTGGAGATTGCAGCAGGAGTGGATCATGCGCCGCAGTGGCCGCGCCGGGCCTATGAGGCCGTACTCGATTCTTCTTTTCCCCAACGCGTTGCCCTGGTCGCAGAAGATCCGGAAACGGGTGGCTTGGCGGGCTTTGTCGTTGCCAGCCTGGTGCCTCCCGAAGCTGAATTGGAGTCGATCGCGGTTTCGGCAGCATACCAGCGGCGAGGGGTGGCGCGACGCCTGTTTGGGTTTTTGGCAGGCGAACTCGGCCAGTGCCAAGTGCGCGAGGTGCTGCTTGAAGTGAGGGAATCAAATCAGTCGGCGTTAGCCTTTTACACCTCGCTTGGATTTGTAGAGGAGGGACGTCGGTACGGCTATTACGATGAGCCGGTTGAGGATGCCATCCTAATGAGGTTGAAGCTCTGCAAGCCGCCGGAGCAGGGGCAAATCGGCGTATGACCAGGATCGAACTGTGATTCTTGTCACACCAGTTGCGTCACGGTGAAGAAATCCACAGATCGGAGGTATTTTCCTGGGTCTTCCCGCTTGCCGATTGCGTTTGGGAGGATTATAGATATTGGGTTAAGAACCCACGGAGGTGCTTGATGGATGAAATAAATGACTCGACGCTGAGCGAAGAAATTGGTCGTCTCCAGGCCGAACATCGTCGCTACGCTCAGCGGTTGGAGGAGTTGCTTCAGAAGCCTTATCTCTCTACCGATGAGGAACTCGAAGAAGTACGCCTGAAGAAGCTGAAACTGCACGCCAAGGACCTGATTTACGCTCTCGAGCATCGGGCCCCGGCAATCGCATAGAGTTTCAGAACTTCGGTTCGCAGGACGATGACAGGAACGGCTGAGCCGCCCGGTTCAAGCCGCGCACAGGACGAGAGTCTGCTGTCGATATACCCGTGTCCAATTCAACCGTATAATCGTTAGGGACAATGGTTCGTGACGGTTACATCTACGGTTTGAGTCTGCTGGCAGTCGCGGGAGTGCTGGCCTGGGCTACAGGTACATGGGTATGGAGCATAGTGCCAGTTCTTCTGGCCGCTTTCTTTCTCTGGTTTTTCCGAGATCCCCAGCGTGCTATTCCCAAAGGTGAAGGACTCGTGGTGTCGCCCGCCGACGGGCTTGTGACCGAGACGGTGCGGATCGAAACGCCGCAGGGGCCCCGCCAACGCGTAAGCATTTTTCTCAATGTCTTTGATGTGCATGTGAACCGCTCGCCCATCGCCGGGGAGATCACCGCTGTTCGCTATCAGAAAGGAAAATTTCTGAATGCGATGAACGAGGAGAGCGCCGACCGCAACGAACAGAACATTGTGACGGTGCATGGCGAGGGGATGGAGATCGTTTTCAAGCAGATTGCGGGGCTGATTGCACGGCGAATCGTCTTCAATCATGGCGCTGGAGAACGAGTGGAGCGCGGACAGCGTGTGGGGCTCATCAAATTTGGTTCGCGCACGGACATAATTCTTCCGGCCGAGGCGGAGATTCGCGTGAAGACGGGGCAGCGCGTGAAGGGCGGCTCTTCGATTATCGCGGAGATGCCGGAATCGGAGCTTGCGGTCGGAGTGACGACACAGAGAAAGATAGCCAGGGCAAGCGCAGAGCCGGAGAATACAGAAGGAGACGACGTTGAACTCCGCTGATACTGCACTCGCCAGGGCCAAGAACAGGGCGCGTCTGCGGCGCGGCATGTTCATTCTGCCGTCGTTATTCACGGCGATGAACATTGGAGCCGGCTATTTTGCAATCACGCAGACGATTGAAGCTGCCAGCAGCAGCGCGCTGACAAACGGGGCGCAGATGCACCTCGATTGGGCGGCGATTGCCATCTTGATCGCCATTCCATTTGATTCGCTGGACGGGCGTATTGCGCGCATGACCAACACGGCCAGTGATTTTGGGCGGGAACTGGATTCGTTAGCGGATGTGATTACGTTTGGGGTGGCGCCGAGTTTGCTGGCGTTTGTGTGGGGCTTTCATTTTCTGCCCGACACGATCAATGCGCAGCTACGGCAGCATCTGGTCCAGGCTGGAGCGTTTCTTTGCTTCCTGTTTCTGATTGGGGGGGCCTCGCGGTTGGCGCGATTCAACATCAGCCACGATCCGAAGCCGAGAAATCCGGGCAGACCAGATCGGAAGTATTTCGTAGGAATGCCAATTCCCGCAGCAGCGGGATTGCTGGCGGCGACGGTGCACTTTTTTTATGGTATTCCCGTGCAGGCGTGGTGGGTTGCGATTCCGTGGCTGTTGCTTGTCGGTCTGGCCGGATTTCTGATGGTGAGTACGTGGCGCTTCTGGTCGGGCAAGGAAATCGATCTCAGCCAGAGTCATCCTTTCCGGCTGATTTTTGTGATGGCGATCGTGCTTTACATCATGCTGCGATTTTCGCAGGTAGTATTGTTTGCGATCGCGCTCGTCTACATGTTTTCGGGCATCTGGGCGCGTGCGGCATATGGATGGTCGCGGCGGCGGCGCCATGGGCAGAATATCGATGCGTCAAGACTGCCTGAAAGCTCAAATCCGGATCCCGACCCGCATCGCTCATGAGCTAAACGACGAGAAGGAAGCCTGTGTACAAGATTGCGATTGTTGGAGCCTCGACGTTGCTGGGCAAGGAACTGAAAGACGCCCTTTCGGAGTCATCGCTTGCAGCGTCGGATGTGGCGCTGTTTGATGAAGAAGAGGGGCTTGGCCAGCTCGATCAGGTTGGCGACGAGGTCACGTTTGTTCAGGCAATTACTGCGGACGCCTTTGAGCATGTGGACTTCACGTTCTTTTGCGGAACCGAGAGCCTGACGCGCAAGTTCTGGCGCGAAGCGCTGCGGGCGGGTTCGACGGTGCTGGATCTCTCCGGTGCGCTTGACCAGGAGGCGGGCGTGCTGGTGCGCTCGCCCTGGGTGGGAGAACCGGATGTTGCCGCAGATTTGTTTACGCCGGCTGTGGTTCCTGCGCACCCTGCGGCACTAGCCCTCGCGCTCTTGATGGAGCGGCTACTTCAGGCTGCGCCGGTGCGGGATGCAGCGGCGACAGTGATGCTGCCGGCGAGCGAGTTCGGTCGCGCGGCGATGGACGAACTGCACCAGCAGACGGTGAACCTGCTGAGCTTCCAGTCAATTCCGCGGACAACATTCGATGCCCAATTGGCATACAACCTGCTCTGCGGATTCGGGGAGAACGCCCGGGTCAACATGAACGCGATGGACTCCCGGATTCGTCGCCAGTACAGCGCGCTGGCTGGAAGACGCCTGCCCGCCCTGGCTATTCAGACGATCAGCGCGCCGGTGTTTCACGGTCATGGCTTTTCCATCTTTGCGGAACTGGAACGGCCGGTGGATCTGTCGCTGCTGGAAGATGCATTCAGCGGCGATCATGTTGACCTGGTGCTCGAGGATACGGATTCGCCTTCGAACCTGTCGGCGACGGGGCAGAATGATGTGCTGGTGCGGCTGAAACTGGAGCCAGGTTTGCGCAATGCGAATGAATCGGCGCGCGTATGGCTGTGGGCGGCTTCTGACAATCTGCGGCTATATGCGCAGAATGCGGTGGAGTGCGCGCTGGACCTGCGACGGCTCAGGCCGCAGGGAACCGTGCAGTAGAAGCTTTCGCGCTGATTGAGGCGCCACCCTTTCCGCAAATGCGCGGCAAGCGTGACGCACTCGGAAATTTCGAGGGGTTATTCTTTGGTGCTTAAGAGGGAGAACATGGCTCCCTGAGGGTCCTGGCAGTTGATGATCCAGCCACCCCCAGGCACTTGCATGGGACCATTCAGGACATTCCCGCTGCCGGCTTTGACGCGTCCAGCTGCCGCACCGATGGAATCTACGTTGAAATAGAAGTTCCAGCAGGACACGGGAACATTGGGCGTTTTGGTCATCATGCCTCCGTCGCCCATCTCCTTGTGGTCACCCTCATCAAAGAGGCGATAAATTCCCATCGCGCCCATGTCCATATCGCTGACCTTGTTCCAGCCGAACAGCTTGTGGTAGAAATCAAATCCGGCTTCGACGCTGGTGGTGTAGAGTTCGTGCCAGCCGATGGTTCCGGGAGCGGGTGGCACAGGTCGTACGGGGGAAGGCATAGCGGGATTGGGAGTGAAGACGACAATCGCGGCGCCCTGGGGATCGGACAGGACTGCGAAGCGAAGCATGCCGGGGATATCAGTTGCAGGTCGCCAGAGCTTGCCGCCTGCTTCGACGATTTTCTCGATGTGAGCGTCGACGTCATCGACTGATATGTAGCCGATCCAGGCAGTGTGCCCGGGGATGTTCAACATGCCGGCAATGCCTGCGTCACCGATGTTGAAGGTGGTGTATGGCGTGCCATCACCGCTGGGCATTTCGCGGGTGACCCATCCGACGACGTCGGAATAGAACTTGCCAGCCGCTTTTGTATCGCTGGTCATGAGTTCGTACCAGCTGAATTTGCCTTTGGGGGAAAACATGGCGTGATTCTCCTCTTTGCTGGATTCCACTCGTGCGCGGAGTCCAATGATCAGGAGTTGTTGATATCAACGTAAGAGCGGCTGTGTCAACCGCTGCTGAGTTAAATGTGACGAAAGACGACCGCGATGGCGATTTAATTGTCGGACTTCACGGAAGGTAGTCGTTCAAGTCGAAGAGGATCCAGTCCTTTGCATCGGGCGGTTTGACCCACAATTCGAGGGCAACAGAATCGACCGCGCCTTGATAGTACGGAACGTGGATTGTGTGGAGACCTGTTTCCAGGTTGATTCTGGCGGAGGATTCATTGACTTGATGTAATCCGTCAAGGTTGATGATCGTCTCATCGTCGATTTGTAGAATGGCTCCATCGTCAGAGGCCATCCGGAAGCGATACTCGCCGGGAATGTGCACCCAGAGGGAGGCGTGGTAGTCGATGCCGAAGAGGTTGGTGCGTGGGGTCACACCTGGAATGCCGGCTGTGTTCGAAAAGACCTGATTCGGAACATCGAGTGACGATGTATATACGGACCCGATGGGATCAAGTTCACGGAAGTCCGGCAAATGGTCTGATGTCTCCAGCAACTCGTAAACGTCGCCGCAGAAGGAGTGCGG